>JBDTVB010000009.1:0-14307 GCA_040007415.1 Anaerolineaceae bacterium | reverse complement strand
ACTTCCAGAACTACAAGCGCCGGGTGGAGCAGGAGCGGGGCGAATCGGCGCGGTTTGCGAGTGCGGCGCTGGTGATCAACATCCTGCCGGTGTACGACGACCTGGACCGTGCAGTCAACGCGGTGGATGCCCACCTCGCCGGGTTGAACTGGGTGCAGGGCGTTGTGGCGATTGAGCGGAAGTTCGCGCTGCTGCTGGAGGCGATGGGCGTCAAAGAGCTTTCCGCGGCAGGCGAATCGTTCGACCCCGCGCGGCATGAGGCAGTAGGCAAGCAGACGGGTGCGGAGGGCGTGGTGCTGCACGTGGTACAGAAGGGCTACATGCTCGGCGAAAAGGTCATTCGACCAGCAATGGTGATCGTCGGCGAGGGAGCCTGAGCGACAATCCGCAATCAACGAACCAGTGGGCTGGGTCCCACGACTTGGAAGCTAGGAGCTACACAAATGGCGAAGGTAATCGGAATCGACCTGGGGACAACGAACAGCTGCGTCGCGGTGATGGAGGGCGGCGAGCCGGTCGTCATCCCGAACGCTGAAGGATCGCGAACGACGCCGTCCATCGTCGCGATCACGAAGACAGGCGAACGGCTGGTAGGTCAGGTGGCGAAGCGCCAGGCAGTGACGAACCCCGACAACACGGTGTTCAGCATCAAACGCTTCATGGGGCGCAAAGCAAGCGACCCGGAGGTGAAGCGCGACCTGAAACTGGTGCCTTACAGCGTCTCCGCTGCCGGCAATGGCGATGCCCAGGTGAAGCTGGGCGAGAAGAACTACAGCCCGCCAGAAGTGAGCGCGATGATCCTTCAGAAACTGAAGGCTGACGCGGAGGCCTACCTCGGCGAGACGGTGACCGAAGCGGTCGTGACAGTCCCGGCCTACTTCAACGACGCTCAGCGGCAGGCGACGAAGGACGCGGGGAAGATCGCGGGCCTTGAAGTGCTGCGGATTATCAACGAGCCGACGGCGGCAGCGCTGGCCTACGGGTTGGACAAGAAGCACGACGAGTTGATCGCGGTGTACGACCTCGGCGGCGGCACGTTCGACATTTCGATCCTCGAATTGGGCGAAGGCACGTTCCAGGTATTGAGCACGAACGGTGACACGCATCTCGGCGGCGATGACCTCGATCAGAAGGTCATCGACTGGCTGATTGACGAGTTCAAGAAGGCCGAGGGGATTGACCTGCGGCAGGACCGGCAGGCGCTCCAGCGTCTGAAGGCGGAGGCCGAGAAGGCGAAGATCGAGCTTTCGAGCGCGCAGCAGACAGAGGTGAACCTGCCGTTCATCACGGCCGACGCCAGCGGCCCGAAGCACCTCAACGTGACGTTGACGCGTTCGAAGCTGGAACAGCTGGTGGGCGAACTGCTCACCGGGACGCTGGTGCCGGTGAAGAAAGCACTGGACGACGCTGGCAAGAAGCCCGGTGATATCGACGAGGTTGTGCTGGTTGGTGGGCAGACGCGTATGCCGGCGGTGCAGAAGATCGTGGCCGACTTCTTCGGCAAGGAGCCGCACAAGGGGGTCAACCCGGACGAAGTGGTGGCGATCGGCGCTGCTGTGCAAGCAGGCGTGCTCAAGGGCGAAGTCAAGGACGTCCTGCTGCTCGATGTGATGCCGTTGACGCTGGGCATCGAGACGCTGGGTGGCGTGATGACGCCGATTATTCAGCGCAACACGACGATCCCGACGGCCAAGAGCCAGACGTTCAGCACGGCTGCGGACAACCAGCCGAGCGTGGAGATCAGCATTCTCCAGGGCGAACGGCCGATGGCGACGGACAACAAGCCGCTCGGGCGCTTCATCCTTGATGGCATTTTGCCGGCGCCGCGCGGAATTCCGCAGGTGGAAGTGACGTTCGATGTGGACGCCAACGGCATCGTCAATGTCTCGGCGAAGGATAAGGGGACGGGCCGTGAGCAGAAGATCACGATCCAGTCGTCCAGTGGTCTTTCGAAGGACGAAATCGATCGGATGCAGCGTGAGGCGGAGCTGCATGCGGACGAGGACAAGAAGAAGCGCGAGTCGATCGAGCTTCGGAACACTTCGGACAGCATGGCCTACCAGGCTGAGAAGACGCTGCGCGACAACGGCGACAAGATCTCGGCGGAGCTGAAGAGCGAAGTCGAGGAGAAGGTCGCAGACGTCAAGGCGGCGATCGAATCGGACGACGCGAGCCGCATGCAGACAGCGCTGGACGCGTTGAGCCAGTCGATGCAGAAGATTGGCGAGGCGGTTTACGGCTCCGGCGCGGCAAGCGGCGGTGGCGCCGAGGGTACGGCCAGCGACGCCCCTGACGGCGAAGGCGCGGCCCAAGAAGGCAGTGTCGAAGGCGAATTCCGCGAGGTGTAGAGCCGAGGGGCCGGCCTGAGGACACCAGGAAGGGGCGCTCCGTGAGGGGCGCTCCTTTCGATTAGCCCGGACGTCCGGCTCACCCGGCCCGCACCTTGGGATGGGGATTGCGGTGTTCGTACGGAATCCCGTACGCGAAAGACGCGAAGCTGGTTGCGGCCGCGGGATTACGGGCTCGGGCCGAGGGGCTCCTTGCGATCCTGGCGGTCGATCCCTTCGCTTCTCTGCCCAAGTTCGAGAAACTGGTCGGCGACCTTGCGGGGGCGTATTCGCGGCGGATTAGTCTGCAACATCGTCTGGTTTACGAGGCGTTGCCCGAGGCGCGGGCCATCAAGGTCCTCAGGATGTGGACTCACTACGAATAGCCCGGCGGGCGTTGGCGTCCGCCTGATGCGCATGGCGAACAAGGCATTCACTGGGAGCTACCCGAACTGGATCATCTTCGTCATCTCCCAGACCAGCACCTCGGCTCCTTCGGCCCCGGCAGTCATAATCAGTCCTTCGGCGAGCGTCAGCCTGGCGGCGTCGCCCGCAGCCAGTTTCCCGCCGATCCCGAGGTCAACGTCACCGACCGCCGCGAAGACATGGACAAACGGCGCGTTCGGGAGCCGCACCTGCTCGCCGGCTTTTAACCGGCCAGCCCAGAGGACCGCGCCATCCTGACGGATCGAAATCGCGGCATCGTGTCCCTGCCCGGAAGCGACCGGCACGAGGCCGCCCTTCGCGAGTTCGCTGCTGATATCCAGCTCCGCATATGCCGGCTTCACCTTCTCGGTGTCCGGTACTACCCACATCTGCACCAGGTGAACGTCGGCGTCCTTGGTGGCGTTGATCTCAGAATGGAAGATGCCGCTGCCGGCGCTCATCCGCTGGGCGAGCCCGGGATGGATCAGCCCGCGATGCCCCTCGGAATCCTTGTGCTCGAGTTCGCCTCGCAGCACCCAGGTGACAATCTCCATATCGCGGTGCGGGTGCGTCGAAAAACCGGTGTTTGGCGCTATCACGTCGTCGTTGCTTACGAGTAGCAGGCCAAAGTGCGTGTTTTCGGGGTCGTAGTGACCGCCGAACGAGAACGAATGACGAGAGTCGAGCCAGTCGATCTCCGTCGCGAACCGTTCGTTCGAGCGGCGAATGTCGATGGATGGCTGGAGTGTGAGCATGGAGTGGGCCTTCCTGAGACTCGGTTCGACCCGAACTCGTTGTACCTGCAACTAACTTAGCACGGTTGCCTGGCCTTGACAAGAGGTTGCGCGCGCAACTAACCGGGTTATCATCGAACCATGCTTTCGCTCCCTAACGCACCGACGATGACCGCCTGGCACACGTTCCTGGTTGCGCACGCGCGAGTCATCGAACGGCTGGAGGCCGAACTCCAGCGCGAGCGCGGTCTGCCACTCAGCTGGTACGACGTCCTTGTCCAGCTGCAGGAAGCCCTCGGCAACCGTTTGCGGATGACCGATCTCGCGGGCGCCGTGCTGCTCAGCAAGAGCGGGCTAACGCGCCTGGTCGACCGCATGCACGCCGACGGCCTGGTGGAGCGCCGCCCGGATCCCGGTGACCGGCGTGGCACCTTCGTGCAGCTCACGCCCGCAGGCCTGGAAAGGCTGCGCGTAGCGGCGCCCGTCCACCTTCGCGGGATCCAGCAGCACTTTGGCGAACACCTTTCCGACGCCGACGCCCGTGCCCTCGCGTCAGCCCTAGGCAAGGTCGTCAACGGACTCCCCGGTTCGGGGCCGAACGAACCATTCAAGCAGTGACCGATTCAGGGTAGGATTCCGCCATCTCACCAAGCGCGCGAAGGATCCAACGATGAGCAACGACGAACACCCGATCCCCTCCGACGAGGAAGTCCGAACCTACTTCGAGACGTGCAGCAACTGGGGCCGCTGGGGCGATGACGACAACGCTGGCACCGTCAACCTGATAACACCGGAGAAGCGTCGTGAAGCGGCTGGACTGGTGCGCAGCGGGCGGGCCATCTCGCTCGCACGTAGGCTGAATACGCAGGGCGGTCCTGGCAACTGGAACCCGGCGCAGCACTACCTCCAGGTTGGCCCGCAATTCTCCGCCGACTACCTGGGCATGTTCTTCCACGGCTACGCTACCACCCATATCGACGCTCTCTGCCACATCTTCTGGGATGGCAAGATGTGGAACGGCAAGCCGGCCTCCAACGTGACCAGCGGCGGCGCGCGCAGCGGCGCCGTGGATGCCTGGAGCAATGGCATCGCGACCCGTGGCGTGCTGATTGATATTCCGCGCTTCCGCGGCACTTCCCATGTGACCGTCGATTCGCCCGTGCGAGGATGGGAGATGGAAGCCGCCGCCGCCCAGCAGGGAACGCCTCTCCGCTCGGGCGATGCGGTGGTTGTCTACAGCGGGCGCGAATCGTTCTACGCCTCCGCTACTTCAAGTGTGCCTGGCGTACAGCCCTCGCCCGGCCTCCATGCCGATTGCATCCCGGTGTTGCACGAACACGATGCGGCCGTGCTGGTCTGGGACCAGATGGACGCCACCCCCTGTGGGTACGAAACATTCGCTGCGCCAAACCCCGGGTTGCCGATTCACGTCCTCGCGATCGCCTTCATGGGCCTCCCACTGCTCGACAATGCACTCCTCCAGCCCCTCGCCAAGGCCTGCGCCGAAGAACAGCGCTGGGAGTTCATGCTCACCGTCAATCCGCTCAACGTGCGCGGCGGCACTGGCTCGCCGGTCAACCCGATCGCGATCTTCTAGCCGTGGCTTTGCAGATCGGTTGTTTCTGCCGACTCTCGATCTAACAGGATCGAGTTCGAAGCCGGAGGGACCAACCATGGAACAGGTCGCACTCGTTGGGCTACCGACGGTGGCGTTCCTCCTACTTGCAGGAGGGGCGTTTGCCACCCGTCCCCGCAGCGTCGGGAATGTCCCGTACATTCCCGACGGCGTTAGACGTATAGTTGGCCAGCACCGCACCCAGATCGAGGATACAAACGTGCACTTTCGCCGTCACAAGAACCAGGCCGCCGCGCTGGCGCCGGAACCGACGAATCCCATTGAGCCGGAAGCATCTCCGTTTGCCCCCGGGGCACCGCGGTCCGATGACTCCCTGCCCCCACCGTCGTTCCCGGCGGCGGAGCCACCACCGCTCGCCGTCCCGCAACCTACCGTGGCTGACCCGCCGCCCTCGCCCGTCGTGAACATTCCCCTCCGCAACCAAATCACTGGTGTGGATTCTCGCGCTGACCGCCTCGTCCGGCAGGTTCGAAACGAAGTCGAGGCGCTGAAGAAGACCCTCGACGACATCGCCCTCGACCGCGATGAGATGCTCGAACTCGATCTGCATGCGCTCATGGCCGACCCAGAGCATGCGCTCACCCTTCCCCCCGCGGTACTCGTGCGCGCCCTCGTCGAGTCCGGCGAAGAGAACGGGCGACTGCAGACGCGCGCCAGTAGGCAGCGACAGAAGGCCATGAAGCTGACGCAGAAACTGCGCGACCTTGAACGAGACGACGCCGGCCGTCGGGCGCGCCTCGAAACCCTCGAAGAGGTGATTGCTGCGCTTCACGCCAATCTCGAGGACCTTCGCTACGAACGCGACCATCTCCCACTCGCCGCACCGGCTGCGCCGCAGGCGTTGCGTCCCGGTCCGGGACAGCTCCCGCAAGCGTCGGCCGGACTGAGTAGTCGTGAGTAGCGCCGCGCTAACCGGGTCCGCGGTGATCGAATCCCGCACGCTGAGCGACCTCGCGGGCGAAGCCAGGCGATTGCGCGAAGACGCGCAGCGCCGTTACGGCGAAGTCGACCTCCTCGTCGCCGCGCTGCGAGACCACGTCCGGGATCTCCAGATCGAGCGCGATCGCCTTCGCGCCGAGCTCGAACACGCGAGCACTCGCGCGCGCTTAAGCACGTCTGATTGGATGTGGCGCGGCATGAAACCGGCCCATTCGGACTAAGCGAGAATCGGGCTGCTCTGCTCGAGTTGATCCAGAACCGTGCCGCAGCAAGCGGTGAGTTGGCCTGTTACGTGCAGCCTCGCAGACGCGCCGCTCGCCTGGCGACCCTGGCCAATCCCCATTCACTCTTCGCTGGCGCCCGCGTCCAAGTCCCTGAATCGACGGACGTACGTCGCCATGCCTTCTATGTCCCCACGGTGCCAGAGGCGGTCCTCAAGCTCCCGGCGATAGCCATCGAGCACGGGTGTCGCGCCAACGTGGGCAGTGTGGTAGCCGTTCGTTTCGGCGTAAGTGGCCGAACGCTCGATCATCCAGAGCTCCAGCCCGCGGCTGCGATAGGTCTCCAGCAAGACTGGATCGGTGATCAGTGCGAGCCCACCCCCGCTATCGCGTACGCTGACAAACCCGACTACGTTGTCGCCATCTGCGGCCACGAACACGCCGGGCCGCGTGCCCTGTTCGTAGATCCACGGGTCTTCGCCGGTCAGTTCGCCGATCGCTGGCGCGTCCGCTCGGCGTTGCTCTCGCACCGTCAGCAGGGCGAGGCGCTTTTCATGCACCAGCATGCGCAATGCCTTGCCGCTGTCGTCGTCCTCGCGGTGACCGACCGGCCGGTAGCCCCAGCGCTGCATCACCGGCGGCAGGGCGGACGCCTCGGGCACCGCAAGACGGACGAACCGGATGCCGTGGTCTTGCGCCAGCCGCTCGACTCCGCGGATCAACGCCCGCCCAGCTCCTGGGGCAGTCGAAACCAGCAGGTCCAGCCAGCCCGTTCCATCCTCGTCCCAGAATCGCACCATTCCTCGCAGGACGCCGGTCCGGTCGTAGACCGCGAGAAACGCATTGCCGGTCTGAAGCAGGACGGCGAGCGGGCCGAGGAGCCGCACGTTCGCGGCAGCGTAAAACGCTTCTCCCGCGTCTACGTCGTCGGCGTTGACGGGGCGGATTTCGAAGCTGCGACCAAGCGCGGCGGTGGTTTCAGGCATGGTTCCAGTATAGGTGACGGCCGTCATCGTCTTGAGTTGCATCGTAAAACCCACTATGCCAGACTCTCTGAAAGGCACGCGCCAGGAACCGCGTGGCGATGGTGAGACTCATGCTCCGCGCTCCAACCGCTCCTTCGAAGTGGCTCACGCTAATTGCCACCTGCCTTGGTCTTGGCATGCTGATGATCGATACGTTCGTTGTGAACGTCGCCTTCCCGGCTATCGGGCGCGACCTCAAGGCGAGCCTCAGCACCGCTGAGTGGACAGTTACTGGCTACGTGCTGGTCACGGGCATCTTCCCCGTGGCCATGGGCCGCGTCGGTGATATCTTCGGGCGGCGGCGAATCTACATGACCGGCCTGGTGGTGTTCGTCTTTGCCTCAGCCGGCTGCGGCCTCTCCCATTCCATCGAGTTGCTGGTGTTCTTTCGGGTCATCCAGGGGCTTGGCGCCGCCACCATGATGCCCGGCACTCTGTCGATCATCACGCAGGCGTTCCCGGCCCACCAGCGGGGCCTTGCCATCGGCATCTGGGGCGGCGTCAGCGGGTTGGGCCTGATCGCTGGCCCGATCCTCGGCGGGCTGCTGGTGCGCGGCGACAACTGGCGCTGGATCTTCTGGGTGAACATTCCCGTCGGCGTTGTCGCGCTCGTCATGGCGGTCCTGTTCGTCCCCGAATCGCGTGACGAAAAAGCGCCACGCTACCTGGACTGGCGAGGACTCATCGCGCTATCCGGTTCGCTGTTTCTGCTACTCTTCGGCTTAAACCGCGGGAACGAAGAGGGCTGGACTTCGCCACTGATCATCGGTTGCTTCGTGGCCGGAACGCTTTGCCTCCCGCTCTTTGTGATGATCGAGCGGCGGGTAAGGGCGCCACTCGTCGACCTCACGCTGTTTCGGACGCCTGCCTTTGTCATCGCGTGCCTGAGTGCCGGGCTCTTTTCGATGGCCGTCTTCGGATCGCAGCCGTTCACGAGCCTTTTCATGCAGAACTACCTTGGATTTTCGCCATTGCAGGGCGGACTGGGCTTTCTTCCAGCGACGATCCTGGTTGCATTGCTCATGCCAGTGTCCGGTATTTTGGGCCAAAAGCTCGGTCATCGAATGCGCTACATCATCATCGCCGGCTCTCTCTCAGTGGGGATTTCGTTCCTCTATCTGCTTCGAATGGACACCGATAGCACCTACATGGGTGGACTCTTCGTCCCATTCATCTTCCGGGGGCTTGGGATCGGGCTGGTGATGTCGGCAACGTCATACGCCGTCGTTAGCTCGATGCCTGTCAATAAGTCCGGGCTCGCGTCCGGGACTCTGACGATGGCGCGGAACATCGGCACGTCAGCGGGCGTGGCGATCTTTGGCGCTGTTTTCCTCCACTCCGTTGAAACGAATGTGCCAGCCAATCTCCAATCCGCTGGTGTCCCGGCGGCTCGGGCCGAACAAGTAGTTAGCCGTGCTCGCCACTTCGTCCCCACGGTAGGCGGACCTGAGCAGGATGCCTCTGAGAATGGCATTGTGGACGGCTTCCTGGCGGTGTCATTGGCCGGATTGGGGATCGTCAGTCTTGCAGCCGTTAGTGCGTGTTTCATCCGGTATCGCCCGCACGCCTCGCAGGCGGCCGCCGCTTCGCCCTCAGCCTCGCCGCCGCCGAACACGACTGTCCCCGCGGCTCCGATCAGTCGAGTGGAGGGGGCCTAACGGCGGCAAGGAAACGCGAACGCACAACGGCCATACAATGGCCTGATGAACCCCACCGCCGACCCGATCGCCCCGCTGCTGAGCGCCCTAGAACAGGGCGTCGAAGGTGCGTGGCTGAAGGCGGTGTTTAGCCACCCGAAGGTCGCTGGCATCCCGTGGTCCAAGCTCACGGTGGAGCCAGTGCGGTTGACCTCAGGGCCGGCGTTGAAGGTGGTGATGTTCGAAGCCGAACGCCAGCAGACCAAGACGGTGCCGCCGGAGCGGTGGCTCACGTGGTTGGCGAACGTTATGCGGGCGGAGCCTTCGCACATCAACGTCGTCGGCCGTACGAGTGACTGGCACGCCCGGCAGTCAAAGCGTGGCCGGTGGCTTGTCTCGAAAGGGAAGCCGTCCCTGGGCCTGACCTCCCCAGCTACACCGCAGCCCACGCACGATCGGTCCAGCCACCACCCGCTCCCCAGCGACGACCCGGCGGTGCAGCGACTCTTCATCGAAACCGGCCTCTTCAGCCTCAACGGACAGCTCCGCGGCGAAGCGGCGGACAAGTATCGCCAGGTGCAGCACTACATCGAGCTTCTGCGCCCTCTCGCCGTGCTTCAGCCAGCGGGTGGCCCCGGTGAACGCGTGCGCATTGTGGATGCGGGTTGCGGCAAGGCGTACCTCAGCCTCGCTCTCATCCTCTACGCGCAGCGCCAGGGCCTCGAACCCGAGCTGATCGGCGTAGACCGCGACGAAACGGTCATCGCCACCGTCGCTGCGATTGCCTCCAGGCTCGGCTTCGAGACCGCTCACTTCGAGGCCAAAGCGATCGGCGAGTTCGCCCAGACGGAGGAGCCCACAGACCTCCTCGTTAGTCTCCACGCCTGCGATACCGCGACCGATGAGGCACTCGCCGCTGGCGTCCGCCTCGGCGCCGATGCCATTGTCTTGGCCCCCTGCTGCCACCACGAACTCGTTGCGCAGATCGAAGAACGCGCGAAGACAGGGCAGGAGCTTGCGAACGGCGCCTGGGCGGCGGTCCTCGGCAGTGGCCTGTTGACCCATCGCCTCGCCGACATCGTGACCGATGCCTTGCGCGCCGCCGCCCTGGAGGCAGTCGGCTATAAGGTGGACGTGATCGAGTTCATCTCGCCTGAAGCCACTGCCCGGAATGTCATGCTGCGCGCCGAAAAGCGCCCGCCAGGCCCCTACGCCGATTCGGCGAGGGCGCGAGGGCACGCGGAGTACATCCGATTGCGCGATGAATGGGGCGTCACCCCCGCCGTTGAACGGCTGCTCGGCGACCGATGGCCACAGTAGCCGCTCGGGCGGAGGGACACGGCCCCGCGGACGGAGGCCTGCCTGCCCGCCCGTTCTTGAAGTGGGCCGGGGGCAAAGCGAAGCTCACCCCAACAGTGCTCGACCGCGCACCTGAAACCTTCAGTCGTTTCCACGAGCCATTCCTTGGCGCCGGTGCGGTCTTCTTCGCCATCCGCTCGCGCCGCGCGGTCGCCGCCACCCTCACAGACGTCAATGCGGCACTAATAGAGACGTTTCAGGTGGTCAGAGACGACCCCGACGGGCTGAGCCGGGCGCTGACGCCAATCGCTGATCGCTATCTCCCCGCGGCGCACGAAGAGCGCACCAGCTTCTACTACGAAGTCCGAACCTCGACACCAGCCACGGCCGCCGGACGCGCAGCGCGCCTCATCTTCCTCAACCGCACATGCTTCAATGGCCTCTACCGGGAGAACCGCTCCGGCCAGTTCAACGTGCCGCACGGCAGGTATCTGCGCCCGGCGATTCACGACGCGTCGCTGCTCGCCGCCTGCTCGCGCGCGCTCCAGGCGGCGGACGTTGTCTGCGGCGACTTCGAAGCAGCTTGCGCGCTCGCCGCTCCTGGTGACTTCGTCTACCTGGATCCGCCGTATCACCCGCTCAGCGCCACCGCCAGTTTCACCAGTTACACCAGCACGGCCTTCGGATTCGCCGAGCAGATCCGTCTGCGCGACGCCTTTGACAGCCTCTCCCGCCGAGGCGTTGCCGCCATCCTCTCCAACTCCGACCATTCGGCAATCCGCGAACTCTACGATGGCCGCGGTTATCTGCTAGAGACGGTAGAAATGTCGCGGGCCATCAACTCGGTCGGCACAAAACGCGCACCGATCCAGGAGCTGTTGATTTCCAATTTCGGCTAGGAATGCGCCTTCCTCGCCCCGACAGCAGCCAAGACGGCGTCAACGACCTGTGGTTCCCGCCCGCGCAGCACGCCGAGGTGCTCAGCTTTCAACTCTTCGGCCATGCTGTGTTCTTCGTTAATCAGGTCGTCGAAGCGAATCAGTGCAGCCGCACGTTCCGCACCGAAGTGCTTGGCAACAGCGAAGGTTGCCGCCGTCTCCATGTCAACTCCGTGATACCCGTGGCGGCTCCAATCGGCAATGACTTCGCGCGACTCGGCCAGCAGCGCGGGGGTGCTGTAGATCGCTCGCTCGCTGACGCCCACGCCCGCGGCGATGAGGTTTGCGGCGATCGCGCTGGCCAGCGCAGGCGTGGCGTCGGCGAGGATGCCCTTGGGCAGATACCAGTCGCTCACCCCGTCCTGGCGTTCGGCGTGACGGGGGACAATGACGTCTCCCAGCCCAGAGCCGGCTTGAAGCGCTCCGTACCAGCCGAGCTGGACCACTGTTGGAGTGCCAGCCGCTATCCACGAGTGTGCGTGCATCGCCGCCATTGGTCCGCCAAAGCTCCCGGCCACGGCCACCTTCAGCCCATGTGAGCGGCCGAGCCAACTGGGGAGACCTTTGCGGGCGTTGCGCATATAACGGGCGTCGTCCAAGTACGTAGCGAACCGGGCGGCGCCTTCGTAGACATCGAATACTCCGAGCAGGAGGAGTACGTCCGGAACTTCGTCCGCCGAGATCGCGAGGATTCTGCGATGGTCTTCTGCGGTCAGCTCGCGGTACATCTGTCCTCCGTGGCGGTTCGCTTGACGAACTCAACCGCCGTCAATGCGACGGAGCCGGAGGGCGCGCCAACTCCCGAACCGCACATGCCAAAACCAGCACCGCGGTTGGTAGGCTTGCGGCTACTTCTTGGGCGCCGCCGGGGCGGAGACTGGCGCCGTCTTTGGGCTCACCTTGTGGTCAGACTTCTGCTGCTTCGTCTTGGCGGTGTTCTTCGGACTCTTGTCACCCATGACAGTGTTCTCCTCAAACCCCGGCGCACCGGGCTGATGTGCGAAGGGTAGCGAGCCTCGCGCGGCCTGTCACTACCCCAGGGGGAACTAGCCGCGGCCGGCCATTCCGGCGCCGATGGTGTAGACGCCGAACTCCTGCAATGTCCGTGGCGCGATGTGCTGGCGCAACCGGGCGAGCGCTCCTTCGGCCTTCTTGTTGCCAGCGCGCAGCAAGACGTCAACATCGGCCAGGGTGTCAACGATTGCCTGGCTGAGCTCGCGATGTGCGGCATTCACTTCGTCATACGAAGGGACCGGCGGAACGTCATCGCGTCCGCCAAGGGTCTTCGCACGGCTGCGGATGGATGCCGCTGCGCTCCCACGTGAGGAGCCGACCAGGCCGGCAACCTCTCGCAGAGTGGCCGTCATCTCGTTCATCTCGGCGGCCATCAATTGCTGCTCGACCGGGACGCGCTGGGCTATCGTTTGGAGCAACGCTTGAATCATGACCACGCAGGTCTGGGCGTTGGCCGACTTAACCTCTGGCATGATGTCGCGCGCGAGTGAAATCTGGATACCGTCGATGACTTCGGCGATTGAGGGGGTGGTAAGCACTATGCATCTCCTGCGGCGGGCATGGGGTAGCCGAGGCACTGGTAGAACACCATCTGCGACTGGATGACGGGAACCAGCATGTAAAGATTCAGCAGTCCCTCGTGCTCCTTGCTCAGCCGCCGCCGGACGGCGGAGATCACCGGGATGCCGATGTTCGCGCCGCTGAACATGCTGAAGTAGTTGACCTCTTCGGGGGTGACGTTGAAGCCGGTCAGCTTGTTGTAGTGCTGAAGGAACCCGCCGTCTTCCTTGACGCTTCCGAGGATGTTGGTGTTTGTGAGGATGTCCATCAGGGCGAGCCAGCCAAGGTCTTCTCGGGGGTCGCCCACATGACTGTTCTCCCAGTCGATCAGGGCCGTCACATTGCCGTCTTCATAGAGGAAATTGGAAGGGTTAAAGTCGCCGTGGCAGACTACCAGCGGCAGTTCCCGGGGCCGGTTGCGCCGCAACGTCAGGTAGCCATCGTAGAAGACGGGGACTGGGGCGAAGGCCATCCGTTCGTAGCTACTGATGTAGTACTTGAACGTGCTCTCCATGTAGTTCGACCACGAGCTAACGTCGATCCCTTCGTTGCGTGGGTCGTTCAGTTCGCCCGTGGGGTTCAACTTCGCAACGTCCGAGAGGTGCAGCTGGGCCATCAGTTCGCAGAGCTGCGTCGCGACGGATTCGGCCTGGTGTTCGTTTGCTCCGCCGTGGAAGAGCAAGGAGGGTTCGCCGCTGCCACGCACCCGCTCGATCAACATCGCGCGCTCGCCAAAGGTCGCCGGGTCGTTCTCTACGAAGTGGGAATGCGAAACCGGGATGTCGGTATGCTCTTTCACGCGGTGGAGGAGGTTGTGCTCCATCTCGCGGCTTGTTTCGAGGATGGCCGCCGCCGGGGGTGGGTCTTTTCGCAGGATCATCGGCATTGATGACCGGTCTGTGCCTCGGCGCACCGTGACGTTGAAGCGATAGGTCTCACGGGAATAACCGCCCGCGATGATCGCGAACTCCTCGATCTCGATCTCGTCGGCGTCCGGCCACTGCCTTGCGAGGAACTGTTGCAGCTTGTCTTCCACGGCTTCCCCTCCGATTGGGATTCGCGGGAGTCTACAGCCAGACGCCGCTCTCGCACCAGACCTACCGGACGGAAAGCTTCGCCGGCGCCCGGACTGCGGAGGTCCTGACAGGCATCCTCGTCACAACTCGGGCCTGGTCTCCGGTGGGGTAGAATCTCGACCATGACCGCTCTGCCTTCCTTCATCCTTCGCGATGCTGCGGGCGCCGATTACGCGTTCCCCAGCGGCCGCCCGGCTCTCCTTTGCTTCGTCAAAGAGGATTGCCCCACCTGCGTTCTTACGATGCCGCTGATCACCGCCGCGGCGGCAGCGTTCGGTGAGAGTATGGATGTCTGGGCAATCGGCCAGGACGCGAAGGGCAATGCCAACCTGGTCGATCGCTTCGCCATGCGCGGTCCGATCCTGGACGACTCGGACCTCCACGTTTCCTACCGGTACGACCTCGATACCGTCCCAACCGTGATCCTGGCTGACGCCGAAGGCAACGAACTGGAGCGAATTGTGGGCTTCAGCA
>JBDTVB010000008.1:0-15094 GCA_040007415.1 Anaerolineaceae bacterium | reverse complement strand
ATGTGGATCGACCCGTCGGCAGCGGCGACGTGATCCTCGCCCGCCCAGCCTGCAATGGTGGCCAGTTGCTCAGGGGTAGGCGAGTCCCAGCCGACGCGCACAGACTCTCGCTTGAGGCCGTGCTTCAGCTCCGTGGGAGTCCCCGTGGCGACGACTCGGCCCGCCTCGAGGAATGCGACCTGATCGCAGACCTCGTCCGCCTCGGCGAGGTCGTTGGTCGCCAGCAAGATCGTCCGCGAACCTCCACCCCTGTCGAGCAATGCCTTCCAGAGGGCGCGGCGCTCATCGGGGTCGACGCCTGTCGTCGGTTCGTCGAGCAGCAGGAGTTCAGGGTCGTGCAGCAGGGCGCGACACATCTCGAGGCGGCGGCGCATGCCGCCTGAAAGCTTCGCCACGCTGTCGTGCGCGCGGTCTAAGAGGCCGAATTCGCCCAGCCGCCGCGCGGACTGCTCTCGAATTGCTGTGCCGGGCATCCCAAACAGCTTTCCCGCCAGGTGGAGAATCTCCGCACCCGTCATCAAGGGGTCGAGCGCGTTCTCCTGGAAGACCGTCCCGACGCGCGCCCTCAGGGCTGCCGCGGCCGCCTGGCCGAACACTGAAAGCTGCCCGGCCGATGGCCGTTCCATGGCCGCGACCAGCGAAACGAAGGTGCTCTTACCGCTTCCGTTAGGCCCTAGCAGTCCGAACACGGAGCCCATAGGTACAGCCAGCGAGAGGCCCGCGAGAGCGAGCCGATCGCCGTAGTTAAACGCGATGTCCGTAGCTTCGATGAGGTGGGGAGACATACGACGAGTCTCGCACGCCGGTCGGGCGTGAGCGAGCGTCGCTGAGTTAGGCGGTGGCGGTGAGGCCCGCCACGAGTTGGCTCATTACGATGAGCATGATGATCGCCGCCATGGGACTGAGGTCCATCATCCCGGTTTGGGGCATCACTCGCCTAATCGGCTCGATGATCGGCTCGGTGACGCGGTACAGGAGCTGATAGAGCGGGCTCGCCTGGTCGATCGGAAACCAACTGAGCAACGACCGCGCGACGACCGCCCAGGTCAGCATGGTGAGGAAAAAGAGCGTGAACTGAGCGACATACGGGTTGATGGCGCGCCCCTCGGTGCCACGATGGCAGGTTTCGTTTCTAACATACCAAACTCCGGGAAAGATGCCCTAAGGAATCACCGGGAACGTCAGCCGCTTGCCGCCCTGTTTACGACATAGATCATGAGGTAGAGCAGCAGGATCACCACCATCGCCGAGAGATCGATCATCCCCGTACGGGGAAGGATGCGGCGGACAGGTTCCAGCAGCGGCTCGGTGAACTGGTGCAGCAGCCGCACGAACGAGTTTTGCGGGTCAAGGGGAAACCAGGAGATTAGCGACCGGGCGATGATCGCGAAGAGAATAATGTAAAGGAACGTCGTAAAGACCAGAGCGATCTGGTCGTTCATGCCGGCCCGCCCAATTCGATCGCACGCTGATGGGCGGCCCTTATGGATTCGATGATCGCGGCCCGCACGGATGCTTTCTCCAGTTCGAACAGCCCCGCAGCCGTGGTTCCGGCTGGTGAGGTCACCATTCCCCGCAATTCGGCCGCCGGCTTGCCGCTTTCCTGCGCGTACAGCGCCGAACCATAAAACGTCTGCAAGACCATCTCCGTTGCCTGTTGCCGAGTCAGGCCGATGCCCACGCCACCGTCGATCATCGCTTCGATAAATAGAAACACGTAGCCTGGTCCGCTGCCGCTCACGGCGGTCGCCATGTCCAGCTTCTTTTCGTCATCAACGTAGATCTCGCGGCCGATGGCAGCGAATAGGCCCCTTGCAAGCTCGCGTTGTGCCCTGGTAACAGTCGATGTCGCCGTCCAGACGGACATCCCGGCCTTCACCGAAACCGGCGTATTTGGCATCGCACGCACAATCCGATCATGGCCCAACTCACGCTGCAAGGTGGCGATTCGCACCCCGGCCATGATTGAGATCAATAGAGCGCCGGGAGGGAGCGTCCCGCGGACGCTGTGCAGGTCCTGCGGCTTAATCGAAAGTACTGCCAGGTCAGCGTCGGCGAGGGAGACGCTGGCGTCAGCGGTCGCCGTCACTCCGTACGCGTTCGTAAGGGCGTTTCGACGCGCTTCCACCACCTCGCAGATGGTGACATCCGCGGCCTTGAATAACCGGGTTTCGAGTGTTGCGGAGAGAATCGCCTCGCCCATCACTCCCCCGCCGACTATCGCGATTTTCACGGGCGGTCCCCAAAGATCGCGCGACCGACGCGGATGTGGGTCGCTCCTTCTTCGATGGCGACTTCGAAGTCGTTCGACATCCCCATCGAGAGCGCGTGCATTGCGTGTCGCTCCGCCAGGTGACGGAGCTCCCGAAACACCAGGCGAACCGCCGCTGAATCGTTTTCCGGCGGGGCTACCGTCATCAAGCCCTCGACAATCACGTTCGGGGTTCGGTGAGAAGAATCAAGGAGTCGTTCGAGTTCCGAGGGACGGACGCCGAACTTCGTGGCTTCTCCGGAAACGTTCACTTCGAGCATGATCTTCTGCGGCTCCCGCGCGAACCTTCCAACAGTTTCCACCAACCGTTCAGAGTCGATGCCGTGAAGTATAGCGAACTGCCCGGTGACGGACCTCACCTTGTTCGTCTGGAGGTGTCCGATAAGGTGCCAGGCGGGCGCGGGGCCATCGCCAGTCCAGAGGCCGTGAACGACGTTGATCTTGTCGAGCGCCTCTTGCACACGGTTCTCCCCGACATCTCGAATCCCTGACTGGAGCGCGGCAACCACGGATTCGGCGGGCCACGTCTTGGTCACGGCGATCAGCGTCACTTCGCCGGGCCGGCGGCCCGCGCGCTGACACGCCTGAAAGATGCGTTCGCGAACGTCGTGGATGCGATCGGCGACGCTGGAAGCGTGGGCCTGGCTCACCATTTCGTGAAGTCCGGTGGATGCTTCGCTTCCCACACAGCGCGGGCCACCAGCAACAGCAGCAAGATTCCGATTACCGCCAGGCCTGCCAGTTTGCTGAACACGAAGAGGTACACCAGTCCTACGAGCGCAAAAATCCCGCCGAACATGACCGCCACTGGTATGGCGAGTACCCGAAACACCGCGAAGATAATGGTCAGCGTTTCCTTGAATCCGCCCGGCGGTTCATCTTGCGGCGGCTGGCCTGAGCTGTAGTAGAAACTCATGTCACGAGTATAGGGCGGGCGCGGAGTCCGGTGAGCGCAGTGGCGATTTGGTCCGTAAGGCCCCGCAGAAATGACTTCGCGGGCACGCCGAGCGCGTGAACCCGTCGATTGGCAGAAAGCGGAACCGGTGCCGGCGCTGACCCTATCGTGCTGCGCATCTCCCGCTCGTCCCCGCTGCCGGAACCGGGAACGCGAACGGCCCCTTTGCCGGGGGCCGTTCACTGCGGTACGCGAGAGCTAGATCAGCCGCACTTGTTGTAGAAACAGTTGTGGCACGCGAGGCAACCCTCCGCGTAGTACAGGACTGAACCACATTCAGGGCAGCCGACGCCGCTAGCCACTGCTTCCGAATGCTTCTTCGCATCGATGCTGGTGTTCGTGCTGGCCACCACCTGATCGACGGGGATGAGCGTCGGCTGGATCGCCGCGTTGCCCGGATCGAACTTCAGTTCAAGCCAACGGAAGACGTAGTCAACGATGCTGGTGGCGATCGGGATCTGCTTGTTGCTGGTCGGTCCGCTCGGCTCGAAGCGGGTATTTCGGAGCTTCGAAGCGAGTTCGTTCAGTGGCACGCCGTACTGCAGCGAGTAGCTCGTGAGCATCGCCACGGTATCCATCAAACCGCTCACTGTGGAGCCCTGCTTATTCACGTTGATGAACACTTCACCGGGGGTGCCGTCGTCGAACAGCCCGACGGTCATGTAGCCTTCCTGTTCGCCAACCCGGAACTTGTGGGTAATCGCCTGTCGCTCATCGGGGAGCCTGCGGCGAACTGGACCCATGTGCTTCGTAAGCAGCGCCTGGGCGGCCTCGACGGCCTTCTCTCCGTCACTCTTATCAGCGTGCTTCAGCACCTGGAGGTCGCGGGAACCATCCCGGTAGATCGTGATGCCCTTGCAACCGGTCCGGTACGCCAACTCGTAGGCCGTCCGGACGTCGTCGACGGTCGCGGTGTTAGGGAAGTTGATCGTCTTCGAAACGGCGTTGTCCGTCGCCTCCTGGAAAGCGGCCTGCATGCGCACATGCCAGTCCGGGCTAATGTCATGGGCAGTGACGAACGTGTCCTTCACCCACTGCGGCACTTCCGCACGTTCTGCCAGGTGTCCGCCCTCGGCCAGGAAGCGGATCAACTCATCGCTGTGAAACCCCTCGTCCCTCGCGACCACTTCGAACTGCTCGTTGACTTCGGCGAGCTCGGTCCTCTTCGTGGGGTCGTCCTTGTCCAGGTAGTGCGAGCGAATGAAGGCGAGCGCGAAGACGGGCTCAATGCCGCCCGAGCAGTCGGCGATGATGCTCAATGTGCCGGTCGGCGCGATCGTAGTGCGCGTCGAATTGCGCATCGGGCGAGGGCCTTCGGTGCCTCGCGGGCCGTAGATCGAATCGGCCCAATCTGGGAAGTTCCCGCGCACTGTGGCGAGCTGCTGAGAAGCACTGTCGGCTTCCTTCTGGATGAAGCCCATCACTTCACGAGCGAGGTCCAGGGCTTTTTCGGAGCTGTACGGGATGCGCATATCAATCAGCATGTCTGACCAGCCCATCACACCAAGGCCAATGCGCCGGATTGCCTGGGACGTCTCCTGGATCTGGGGAATTGGGTAGTGGTTCATCTCGATGACGTTGTCGAGCAGGTGGACGGTCCGCCGGACGACCTGTCGTAGGTGTGTCCAATCAACCTCTTTCGAACCTGTTGCGCCCATGGTGAGGTGGCCGAGGTTAATCGAGCCGAGGTTGCAGGAATCGTACGAGTAGAGCGGTTGTTCGCCGCATGGATTGGTCGATTCGACTGGACCGCGCTTCGGCACGGGGTTCGCCCGACCGTCGTTGATGCGGTCGATGAAGACTACGCCGGGGTCGCCGTTCTTCCAAGCGTGTTCGAACATCGTCTCCCAGATCTCACGGGCGTCGCGCTTGTATACGGGTTCCCCGCTCTTCGGGTTGATGATGTCGTACGTCGTGCCCGCTTCGACGGCCTGCATGAAGACATCAGTCACGGCGACGCTAATGTTGAAGTTCTGGAGCGTCGTCATGTCGGACTTCATTTCGATGAAGGCATCAATGTCGGGGTGATCGATGCGCAGGATGCCCATGTTGGCGCCGCGCCTGGTGCCACCCTGCTTGATCGCCTCGGTCGCCGCGTCGAAGACTTTCATGAACGAGACAGGCCCGCTCGCCACGCCCATCGTGGATTGCACGCGGTCATTTGCCGGCCGCAGACGCGAAAACGCGAAGCCGGTGCCGCCGCCGGACTTGTGAATGATCGCGGTGTGGCGGATCGCTTCGAAGATGCCGTCGATCGAATCGGGCACCGGCAGGACGAAGCAGGCCGAGAGTTGCTGCAATTCGTGCCCGGCGTTGACTAACGTCGGCGAGTTCGGTAGAAAGTCCAGCGAGGCCATCAGCCGGTAGAAGCTCTCTTCGGCGGCTGCACGGTCGCCTTCAGTGCCGCCGAATTTCAACTCGGCCTCCGCGAGATTCTGGGCGACCCGTCGGAAGCACTCATCAGGCGTCTCGATTGCATCGCCTTTGTCGTTGCGCTGGGCGATTCGACGCTCCATAACGACCTTTGCGTTCTCCGAAAGTTGCGCCGGTTCGAACGCATTCGAACCGAGACCCGATTCTTCCCGTGACGTTGTAACCATGGATTTCCTCCCGCGGCTGCCATCCGGCAGGCCGTTCAGTATAGAGAACACTTGTTCGCAATCAAGCGAGATGTCTAGGATCTGCACGCTCCTGACGGCCGCTGGCCAGGGACTCACAACTCGCGCTCAACTGACGGACTCCGCGAAGTGCCGACTCTCCACATCGTGTAGAAGTCGAGGGCGCGACGGATCGGGCTCATCACCTGGGAGCGCTAGCTGGAGCGTCTTCTCTTCGAGTGTGGGGATGCGTCCCGCTTCAAGCGCCTCCACAGCCTCTTTGAGGGATTCGATGTCTGCGAACGCACGGTAGACGGAGGCGAAGCGGATATACGCGATGTGGTCCAGTTTGCGCAGAGCGTCCATAGCCAACTCCCCAACGAAGGTAGACGGGATCTCGGGTCTTCCGTCGGAAGCGACACGCGCTTCAATGTCGAGCGCAACGGTCTCAAGTTGGGCGATCGAGACGTTGCGCTTCTCGCACGCCTTTCGCAGGCCGGCCAGCAGTTTGTCGCGGCTGAAGTCCTCGCGGCGACCGTCTTTCTTCACCACAAGGACGGTGGAGAGCTGCACCGTCTCGACCGTGGTGAACCTTTCGCCGCAGGCGATGCACGCTCGCCGGCGCCGGATGCCATCATCGTTGGCTCGGCTGTCGGTTACCTTTGAATCGCGAAAGTTGCAAAACGGACAGCGCACTGGCGTTTCCATAATCCTGTAAGAGTGTACGCGGGTGAGCAATTGCTCTCGCGGTTCGCGCAGTATTGACCCTACATGTTGTGCTCGTCAAGCCCCTGTGCCACAACATGTAGTAACTCGTTACGTCTTGCTGCGAATCTGCCGTCTCCAGGCGCGGTCCGCGGCCCGAAGAAACCGTGGTGCCGGAAACCTCTGTGCAAGCACTAGCTGCGACGCGCGACGGCGTTCCGTTGGCCGAGGAAAAACTCACAGGCGAGAGTATCGGTCCACGGCGAAAGGATGCCACTCCCTGGATGCAGGCACGTCCCGCGCCCACCTTCCTGGTCTTCAATGAACTCGCGGCAACCGCCGCAAAGTGAGGTCGCGGGTCCGCGCTCCCGGATGTTGTCGCCGTGGAGAAAGAGAAAGTCAGCGTCGGACTCGGGGCGGCTCCAGTCGTCTTCGGGAAGCTTGGCAGCAGGCTCGGACCAAACGTTCGACTGGCGCTGGCGCTTGCGGTTCTTGCGATGGCCCATTGTCTGAGCCTACCGGCCGCGGCGAATGACCGCCATAGGCGGCCGGCAGCTCAGGCCCCGTCCGCGACGTCGACCTGGCGGATCTGGCTGCGGCGATCCTTGAACTTCGCCTTCAGATAGTCCCGGTTCATTCGCGCGATGAAGTCCAGGCTGATCCCGGCCGGACAGACCGCCTCACACTCCCCGAAGTTCGTGCAGCTGCCAAAGTACGTCTCCATGGTATCGACCATGGAGGTCACGCGTGCCCAGCGTTCGGGTTGGCCCTGCGGAAGCACGTTGAGGTGGGACACTTTTGCCGATGTGAATAGCTGTGCCGCTCCATTCGGACAGGCCGCGACGCAGGCGCCGCAGCCGATGCAAGCGGCGGCATCCATCGCGATGTCCGCCACCGACTTCGGCACGAGCGTGAGGTTCGCTTCTTGCGCACCGCCGGTGGGGGCAGTGATAAATCCACCCGATTGAATGATCTTGTCGAACGCGCCGCGATCCACAACAAGATCCTTAATGATAGGGAAGGCCCGAGCCCGCCACGGCTCAACCGTGATGGTGTCGCCACTCTTGAAGTAGCGCATGTGGAGCTGACAGGTGGTGGTAGCCGCATTCGGGCCATGCGGTGTGCCGTTGATCACTACCCCGCAAGAACCGCAGATGCCCTCGCGACAGTCGTGGTCGAAGGCGATCGGTTCCTTGTTCTCCGAAAGGAGTTGCTCGTTCACCACGTCCAACATTTCGAGGAACGACATGTGGTCATTGATCTCGTTCGCTTGGTAGGTTTCGAAGCGACCTTCGTCGCTCGGGCCGTTTTGGCGCCAGACCTTCAGTGTCAGGGAGAGGTTCACTTGTAGCTCCTCTGGGTCGGGTGCGCGTATTCGAACTCGAGCTGCTCTTTGTGCAAAGTCTCTGGCTTGCCGACGCCCGCGAACTCCCAGGCAGCCACATAGGCGAAGTTCTCGTCGTCGCGAAGAGCCTCACCATCGGGGGTCTGGTGCTCCTCCCGGAAGTGTCCGCCGCAGGATTCTTCCCGATTGAGTGCGTCGCGACACATCAGCTCACCCAACTCGAAGAAGTCGGCGACGCGCCCGGCGCGCTCAAGCGATTGGTTGAACCCCGCGCCGTCTCCGATGATCTTGAGGTTCTTCCAGAAGTCCTCCCTCAGTTCGCCGATTTCGTCGATCGCCTTGGTCAGCCCCTCTGTCGTTCGAGCCATCCCACAGTAATCCCAGAGAATGCGGCCCAACTTGCGGTGGTAGTGGTCCGCACTGTGTTCGCCTTTGATTCCTACAAGGTGGGCGACGCGCTCGCGCACGGCTTCTTCCGCCTCGCGGAACGCCGGGTCGCTCGTGGACACTGGTGCGGACCCGAGCTGATTGGCGAGTTCGCCTGCGATGGTGGCGGGGAGCACGAAGTAGCCGTCCGCGAGGCCCTGCATCAACGCGCTCGCGCCAAGTCGGTTCGCTCCGTGGTCCGAGAAGTTCGCCTCACCGGCGACGAATAGTCCCGGGAGATTGCTCATCAGGTTGTAGTCCACCCAGAGCCCGCCCATGGCGTAGTGGGCTGCCGGGTAGATGCGCATTGGCGTCTTGTACGGGTCGTCGCCGGTGATCTTGGCGTACATGTCGAACAAGTTGCCATAACGCTGTTCGATCGTTGCCCGGCCCAGCCGCTTCATCGCGTCGGAGAAGTCGAGGTAGACGCCGTTGTGGATTGTGCCAACGCCGAATCCGTCGTCTACCACCTTCTTGGCTGCTCGCGATGCAACATCACGTGGAACCAGGTTGCCGAACGATGGGTAGCGGCGTTCGAGGAAGTAGTCGCGCTCCGCTTCTGGGATGTCGCCCGGTTCTCGGGTCTCGCCCGTAACGGAAGCGGTCCAGACTCGCCCGTCGTTGCGCAGGGACTCGCTCATCAAGGTGAGCTTCGATTGGTAGTCGCCGCTTACGGGGATGCAGGTTGGGTGAATCTGAGTGAAGCAGGGGTTGGCGAAGTACGCCCCCTTGCGGTGCGCGCGCCAGGTTGCCGTCACGTTGCAGCCCTTTGCGCCGGTCGACAGATAGAAGGCGTTGTTGTAGCCGCCGCTGGCAAGTACCACCGCGTGCGCCGAATGCGACTGAACTTCACCAGTCACGAGGTCACGGACGATGACGCCGACGGCGCGGCCGCCCGCCACCACCAAGTCTAGCATCTCGTGGCGCGTGTGAAGTTCAACGGAACCCAACTCAACCTGGCGCATCAGTGCCTGGTAAGCCCCCAGTTCCAACTGCTGACCGGTCTGGCCACGGGCGTAGAACGTTCGAGAAACCTGCGCGCCACCGAAAGACCGGTTGTCGAGAAGCCCGCCGTACTCACGCGCGAACGGCACGCCCTGGGCGGCGCACTGATCGATGATGTTGCGGCTGATCTGCGCCAGCCGGTAGACATTCGCTTCGCGCGATCGGTAGTCGCCGCCCTTGATCGTGTCGTAGAACAGCCGGTAGACGCTGTCGCCGTCGTTCTTGTAGTTCTTCGCAGCGTTGATGCCGCCCTGCGCAGCAATGCTGTGGGCGCGCCGCGCGCTGTCCTGGAAGCAGAACGACTTGACGTTGTAGCCCATCTCGCCGAGAGTGGCGGCCGCCGCTCCGCCGGCCAATCCGGTGCCGATGACGATTATCGAGAATTTGCGCCGGTTCTGCGGAGCGACGAGCTTGCTGTTGAACTTGTGGTTGTCCCATTTTTCGGCGAGAGGGCCTGCGGGAATCTTCGCGTCGAGTTCCAATGATTATCTCCCTCCGCCTGGCTTGTCGTGGATGATGGCCGTGCCGATGAAAGCCGCAGGTGGGCCCGCGGTGCTCACGGCTTCGTCTTTCGGCTGTACGGGCTCATCGATGGCTCCGCTGATGATCGCGATCGGGATCGAAACGTTGCCGATCACGATGATCGCCGCAAACGTCTGTGCGAACCGCTTCCGCCAAACGTTGAACCGTTCATTGTTCAGCCCGAGCGACTGAAACATGCTCCAGGCACCGTGGTAGATGTGAATCCCGAGCAGAATGTTGGCGAGAATGTAGACCCCAACCACCGGCCACCGCTCCGGAGAGAAGCTGTGCCAGAGGTTGCGGTACGGCTGTTCGTCAACGAAATCCTGGTGTACGACGTGCCAGCCCCACGTCATGTCCATCAAATGAAAGAGCAAAAAGAGGCCGACGATCACGCCGCTCCAGCGCATGGTGCGTGCAGCGTAGGTCGCAGCTGAGTAGTTCCGCCCACCCTGGTAACTGATCGGGCGAGCCTTCCGATTCAGGATCGTGAGGGTGGTGGCGGCGTGGATATGAAGGATGAATGAAGCGATAAGGCCGACGCGCAGGATCCAGAGGAATCCGGTGTGTGGAAGGATCGGCTCGCCGATCGTGCGCAGGTAAATCCCGTACGCATTCAGGTGCATCTCGGCGTCTGGGAGGAAGACCTTCAGGTTTCCGATCATGTGCGTGAGCACGAACCCGAGGAGCACGATGCCAGTCACCGCCATCACGGCCTTCTTGCCGACCGCAGACCCGTAGATGTCCAAGATCCAGAAGCTGGGCTTCCGGCGTTCGCGAACCGCAGGGATCAGGCGCAAGGAGCCTGGCCCGCCTCTGCTGCCCCTTAACAATCCTGACCCCCTCGGATCCCAGAGCCGAAATGCTGTGGATGTGGGTGTTCCGCATGCGCCTAAGCGCAACCCGGACATTCGGAATCCTACGCTCGGACGCCGGGCCCATCAATCTGGTCGTATACATTACAGCTATAGATTGCGGCCCAACCTATATGCTAAGCGGTGGATCGCGCCCAGCGGAGGATGCCGATGACGGACTTGGCGTCGCAGATTTCGCCTGAATCGATGGCGGCCAACGCCTCCGCGGCAGTTCGCACTTCCACTTCAATGTCTTCGTCATCATCACCCTCCAGCCGGCTGGGGCGGAGGCCCGAACAGATGAAGAGGTGTATGTATTCGGTCGTGTAGCCAGGAGCGACATAAAACCCGCCAAGGGGCGCTACTCCCTCCGGGAACTGTCCCACTTCTTCCTGGAGTTCGCGGGCCACTGCGGCGAGGGGTTCTTCGCCCGCTTCGAGCGTCCCCGCGGGCAATTCGAGCAAGCGTTTGCCCGCCGCATGGCGGTATTGGGTGACCAACAACAATTTGCCATTGTCCGTCACCGGGACCATGCACACAGCGCCGGGATGCACCAGAGTCTCGCGAAGCGCAACAACGCCGCCTGCCATCTGAATGCGGTCAAGGTTCACGTCGAACAGATGGCCGGAATAGACGGTTTCGCGCGAGAGCAAGCTTGGAAGTTCGGTCATGCCAAGACGATACTGGCGGCGCGCCCGCCGCGCACCATCCTGAGCGCGGGTGGCGACCAGCGTTCGCCAGCTTGGTACACTCTGGCAATGAAACGAGCTAACAGCAGGACGGTCCGAGCAGGCACTGTCACCATGGGCGGCGGCAATCCGATCGTCGTGCAGTCGATGTGCGCCACGCGCACCCAGGACGTCGAGGCGACGGCAGCCCAGGCGCGCATGCTTCACGAGGCCGGCGCTGGGCTCGTCCGCATCGCAGTGGACAACCTCAAGGACGTCGAGTGCCTTGCCACCGTTCACGGGATGGTGCCGGCGGCGAATCTCGTCGTGGACCTTCAGGAGAACTACCGCCTCGTCACCCATGTGGCGCCGCACGTGAGCAAAGTCCGCTACAACCCGGGCCACCTCTACCACCACGAGAAAGGCAAGTCGGCCAGGGACAAGGTTGCGTTTATCGCCGAAGCGGCAGCGCGAAATGACTGCGCTCTTCGCGTAGGCGTGAACTGTGGCTCGGTCGACCCGGCGATGCAGGAGAAGTTCGACGGCGCCGATCCTCCGGAACTGCGCGGGGTCTCAGCGATGGTAGAGAGTGCGCTGGAGCACTGCTCCTTCCTCGACGACCTGGGCTTCACCCGATACGTCGTTTCCCTAAAAGACAGCGACCCTCGAAAGGTAATCGCCGGCAACACGCGCTTTGCCGAAGCCCGCCCCGATGTGCCGCTGCACCTGGGCGTGACGGAGGCCGGGCTGATGCCGGACGGCGTGATCAAGACACGTATCGCCTTCGAACAACTTCTCAGTCGCGGCATCGGAGACACCCTGAGGGTCTCGCTTACCCTGCCCTTTGCGGATAAATGGAAGGAAGTGGAGGCGGGCCAGCAGATCATCGCGGATATCGAAGCGGGCCGCTTCCGCTCAGTCCCGGTGTTCCAGGACCACGGTCTGAACATCATCAGTTGCCCCAGCTGCAGCCGCGTGGAGAACGAAGCGTTCGTCGACCTCGCGTTCGCGGTGAAAGCGATGTCTGTCTACGCCAAACCATATGACATAACGATTGCAATCATGGGTTGCCGCGTCAACGGCCCCGGCGAGACCGATGACGCCGACCTCGGACTCTGGTGCGCCCCCAACTTCGTGAACCTCAAGCGAGGCGAAGAGGAGCTCGGTGCGTTCCCGTACGATACGGTCCTCGACCGCCTGAAGGTTGAACTCGACGCGATAATCGAACAGAAGAAGCTGGCGGCGGTCTGACTAGCGGCTGGCCCAAAGAGAAAGGCCCGACGTTGCGCCGCGCGTATCCACACTGAGGGGTGCCCCGCCACGCGGGAGACGAGCACTCAGGGCTTGCCTCTGGGGCCTGGCAAGAATATTACCAGCCTTCGTTTTTTTGCGAGAAGGCGGCCAGCCCCATGAAGGCTCCAACCACAACGAAGACAACGGTCCAAACGCCGTCCACAAGCGTGAAGGCCGCGATTGTCAGCAATGCAAGGCTGAGCAGCGGTTTGGCTCGACCTATGACCCCGAAATAGGAAAGCCATGCACCAAGTGCTAATCCTGCAGTGGCAAGGCTAATCAAGAGCACCAACGACCATCCGGTGAAAAACCACACCGCGGCGAGCGCAATCGCTACGAGTGTCATGTTGCGCGCCCCGACACCTGCAAGCTGCCTAATAATTGGGTTTGTGGAGTCGATGGTGCTCATGGCAGGAGTATAGTCGCGATGTCAACAATACCAGGCACCAAAGAGAGGCGGAGGTCGCTAATCCGTGTTCCGTCATTCCAAATCCATCGCCCCAGAATCACGGGATCGTTGCATTCATTACATTCGTGCCGTTTTCGGATCGGCAGCGCGTCAAGATGCGGCTGCAAGTGCATATAACACCGCGGTGGTGCGGGCGGCGGGCGCAGTTTCGGACGAACTGCTCTCCGCCTCCGCCGAACTTCTGTGCGTGGCGATCGAACTTGAGCAGACTCACGCCAGCCAGTCTCCCGTCCCTGAGGAGGCCCTCAGCGTTTATTTGGCTTGGCAGCAGACATGGCTGGACTACCGCGCCTGGTGTGCGTTCCAAGCTGCCGTCCTTCAGGCCGGTGCCAGCGTGACCTCAGCCGCCATCGCCGAGAACCGCCGTCTGCTCGCATCTGCGGAACGCTCCCGGCGGGAAGCCGAGAAGCTAGAAGGGCGGCTCCTGAAGCTAATCAAACCCGACGCAGCGATGCTACAGGATTGGATGAAGACGCTGTACAAGGACGGATAGGGGACTTGCATGGGATGGATACGCAATCTGGTCAATGCATCGAAACCAGACTGGGAGCGAGCTTGGTTGGCGTGCCGTGCTTTTGGTGGGGAGGGTGACTGGCAGAGGGCTGTCCTCTGGGGGCGGATTGCAGCGGAGCAGAACCCTAAGTCTGCCGACGTTTGGAACGACTTCGGGTTCTCTCTGAACGCTCTGGCACATGCCCAATACGTCGCGGCGGTGGCGAAATCGTCGTTTCCTTCGCCCCCGCGGGAAGACTCAACGCCTGTGGGCGAACTCGCACCGTTAGGCGATTCTGGCATTCGTGCCGTGCTGGCGATCCAACGAGACAAAGCGAAGGCGGTCGCGCAATGGGAGGAAGCCGTGGGAGTACTTGCCCACGCTCTGGCGTTGAAGCCGCGCTTCGCCGAAGCCCATAACAACCATGGGGTCGCTCTACTGAGATGCGGTCGCCTTGAGGAAAGTCGAGAGGCCTTCACGAAAGCCCTGCATTTCAAGCCTGGGTATGCGAACGCCCAGGCCAACCTCGCGTATCTTGAAGTCGAGATTGCGAACCGCCCAACATCGGACTGAGCAGCGCGGGCCTGTCTACCAGAGCCGTGTTGATGCGAAGCTGCTATCCAATTTCGTGCACGTCTATGCCACGTCCTCCAGGTCGAAGAGCAGGCCGCCTCCTAAATGGACCGCCTGTTTCACTCGTAAACCGGGGGCTAATTTGAACGTCGTTCACGTCGGGGTAACCGGCGCTGCTCAGGGAGCGTCCCGACGGCCCAGCGCTGGAGCGTCAGCTCTACCTCATGTCCGATTTGCCGAATCGTGGCGGACTGTGGACCCTCCAATGGAACCGTGGTTCCATCCGGCCCGGTATAAGTCCAGTTCAGCGAGTTGTCCCGGGTGAGGCGGTAATACTTCTCCTCCAAGCTTGGATCAATGTGGGCACCGCCATCTTGGTCCGCCATTGTCAAGACTATCTCCGCCCTCGAGAAGGTCTCGCCCCCTCGCGTCTTTATCACCGAGGCGGGCCACCAGCGTTCGAACGTCCTCCAGTTCGAATTAAGGCGTGGCGGGGCAGCACGCCTAGGAATAAATCGGGCGCGATCTGCCGATATTTCCATCACGGTGAGTCGCGACTCGCTCCCTAAGTTTCCTCGTATCAAGTCACCGGCAGTGTCTGCGAAGTCGCAGCGTTTCAGTCCGACCTGGCCTAACAGAGACACTGACTGCGCGTGGTCGTAGAGGAGCACGCGTAAAGCAACCGCTATACGTTTCGCCTCTGCCACAGCCCCGGCGTCGTAGGCGTCCATAGAGGCACACAGGAAACCGACTTGCTCCTCAAGCTGGGGCGCAAGTTCGAAGTCGGGCCGTTTGACCTTGGCCATTGGGTCGTAGCCGCCAAAATCGATGTGGGTCAAAGGGCCCGATTTCTCGGGCCCTAGATTCGGAAATTGGTGGAGACGCGGGAGAGTTGAACTCCCGGTCCAGACAAGTTC
>JBDTVB010000007.1:0-15141 GCA_040007415.1 Anaerolineaceae bacterium | reverse complement strand
GGCTGAGCGCTATTCGCCGATGAACGCTGGCTCTCGCTTTTCGACGAACGCACTGACTGCCTCGCGGGAGTCGGCGCTCAAACCACTCAATCGCATATTCATCGCTTCCTGGTCGAGCAGTTCCTGCAGCGTGCACGTCTCAGCCAGGTTGAGGTTGGCCTTCATCCGCCCGTACGTGGCAGTCGGGCCCCCAGCGAGCTTCGCACAGAAGGCCAGACCCTCTTCGAGCAAGCGATCGTGTTCGACAACGCGGTTCGCGATGCCCAATTCGAGCGCGCGCTGGGCGTCGATGATCTCCGCCGTCAGGTACATCTCGCGAGCACGACCGACGCCGATGAGGCGCTGCAGAAAGTGGGAGCTACCGAAGTCGCCTGAGAGCCCAACGTTCTTGAACGCAGTGCCGAAACGCGACTTATCCGAGACGATGCGCACGTCGCACGAAAGCGCGAGCCCGAGACCGGCACCGACGGCTACGCCATTGACGAGCGCCACGGTCGGCTTCGCCATGTTGTGCATCTTGAGGACGGTCGCGTCGTGCGATGCGCGCAGTTCGCGTACCGAGTGTTCGAGTCCAGGAACGAAGCTGCGTGGCTGCGAGGCCGCCGGTGCGTTGCGGCTTTGCATGCCCTTCACATCTCCGCCGGCGCAGAAACCACGCCCATTGCCCGTGAGAGCGACGCAGCGGATCTCGCGATCTCGCTCACACTCCGAAAGGTAGCGGCCGAGGAGCGGGATCAAGTCGCCACCCATTGCGTTCAGGCTCTCGGGACGGTTCATCGTGATGACGGCTACGCCGTCGGGGCGCTTTTCGAACAGGACGTCGGACATTGGAGCCTCTTTTCGCACTGGGGAAGGGATTGCACCGGAATACTGGCGGGTTCAAGGAACGCTGGCAACCGCCGCCACGCAAACAGGCCCCGGAAGGTTCCGGGGCCTGTTGAATTTCATACTCCCTCACCGGTCGCCGGGCGGCGATGCGGTGATGAGTGCTGCTCGATATCCGACACACGAATCTCGGGTGCCGCTCCCTGGGGGAGCGATTCCGGTACGCACTCACTTCGTGCGAGCTTTTCTGCGTCCGGGCATATGATCAGGCGGCTGAAGAATCGAGGCCGCGAGCAGCGCTGTGCACGGTCTGCCTTAATCGCAGACCCTAGCTCTGCACAATCCACACTTTGTAGACAACGTGAAGCTTGAGGTACATTCGCGTGACCCTCCCTTTTCATGCGGGCCGGGCCTTCTGCCCAGCACCCCATTCCGAGGTCGCATTCCGCAGTGCTTGATCACCAAACTACACCTGTCCTAGCACTTGTCAATGGGCCGGATGGTGACCAAAAGAAGCGACCCTGCAACCTTCCGCTAGTGGAACATCGCCTTGTAGGCAGGGCTTGAGACGAAGTCCGCCAGAATCAGCCGCGCGTGCGGTGGGATGTTGAGAGCGGGCAGATCATCCGGGGCGAAGTACCGAAACGCCTGGCCTTCGTTCACCTCGATCAAGTCCTCGTCAATATCTGCGTCCACGTAGTAAATGTGAAAGGCGTCCGTGAGCGAACTGGGAATATCGGGATCGCGCCGGTAGACCCGATAGAGCTTCAGTGACTCAAGCAGGTGCCCGGTCTCTTCTTCGAACTCGCGGAACGCGCCAGCGTCGGGCGCCTCGCCAGGTTCGAGCAAGCCACCGGGGAGCGACCACGCATCCGGGTACCTTTCTGGGGGAAGGTCAGCGTCTCGCAACTGCAGCAGGATCCGGCCCCAGCGGTCGATTTCGATGATGCCCACGCCAACCTTGTACTTCGCTTTCACGGCCACCGTGCCGCGATACGAATCGCTCGCCAGGAACGATTCGACCACCGCGCGCGTCGGAGGGTTCAACCGCAGGCCCGGAATCTCCGCGGGCAACCAGTATTGGAAGTCGAGCCCCTCGTTCACCTCCATAACGTCGCGTTCTACTTCATCGTCTGCGAAGAAGATGTGCGTCAAACCGGCGGCACCGCCAGGGAACTGCCCGCGGCTAACCGGCCGCCATGTGCGGAGACGGAGCAGCCGCACACCCGTTTCCTCTTCAAACTCGCGCAGAGCCGCCTCACGAGGTGTTTCATCGCCTTCGCGCCGCCCGCCAGGGATCGCCCAGCGACCGTAGCCCTCGGGCGGCCAGTCATCGTCGCGTTGCTGCAACAGGATGCGACCCTCCGGGTCGATCAGGAAGACTGCGGAACCTTCCCATGAATCCGGCAGCGGTTCGTGCATTGAGCCACGGTAACGGCTGGTGGTTGCATGGGCGATCCGCCAGAAGACTTAGCGGAAAAGCCAGCCTGAGTCGACGAAGCCAGGCTCTGCCGTTGGGCAGAGGAGGCCGTCGGCACCAACGCGGCGAATGGCGTAGTGGAGATGCGGTGCTTCGCTGTACCCGCTATCGCCGCTAAAGCCGATGAGGTCGCCGCGCTTCACCTGCCAGCGAGCGACTGGGGTGGCAATGCGGAAATCGCGGAGCGGCCTGAATTCCGCAGCGAAATCGCTTCCTCGCGCGTAGCCGGCGAGGAACGCATCGCCGGGCAGCCACTGCCACACCTGGGCCAGGCTTAGGTGGGCGTAGTCGCTCCAGAAGGTTTCACTTTCGATGCGGACGAAGGCGCCCTCGCCTCCGCCGGGGCCGGGGAATGGAGAACTCGGCGCGCGCGATCGGTCGGGGTTACCGAGGTATGGCTCGCGGCTCACTCCGTAGACGTCGAAGGGATTTGAGAGCGTGTTGACCATGAGCGTGGCCGTGCCGTCCATCGTGGCGCTGATGGGCGTCCCGGCTGGGATTTACCAATCGACGGCCGGCTGGCCCTCGTATTCGGCGTGGACGCGGGCGTTCCAGCCGCAGCGGTTGGCTCGTTCGGGGTCAGCGAGCACCTGTTCGTCGCGGCTGTAGGCCCCGGCTGCGATCCCCGCCGACCAATCGATCGTGCGCTGTCCGAGCTCTCCCACCACCATGCCTGTGCGCGTGCTGCGATCGAGGGGAAAGCCGATCGGTTGTTGACGCGGGGCTGCTGGAGTGGGCGATGGGGCAGTCGGGGACGCCATGGCGGTAGCGGGGACAGCGGTGGGTGTGCTCGCCGTGAGCGTCGGCACCAGTGTGGTCACCCGGCGCGTGGGGGTGACGGCCACCTTCGTCACCCGGTCACCACAGGCAGCGAAGCCGAGCGCGAGGGAGGAGATGAGCAACGTTCGGCGTCTCATGGCTCAATAGTACCGGTCGGACCTCGAATCTGATTGGCCGAACGGGTGACCGGTACGTCACCTGCGGATTTACTGGTACTTACCGGCAACAGCCGCAGACTGGGCCTACTCAAGTTCAGGAATCGTGCGTGTTTCTCTTCAGCTTTCTCTTCGGCAAGCTCCTCGGCCGAATCGTTTCGCTCGCCGTCGTGCTGCTCATTGTCGCGGGTGCCGGTTGGTACTTCTTCATTCGTGAAGACAATGAGGTCCAGAAGGAGGCCGCTCCGATCACCGACGCGGTTCGCGCGGCCGCTTCGGCCAGCCCGGCGCCGTCTCAGGTCGCGGGTGCTTCGCCAAACGCCGTTCCACAGACAACGGCTGCGACTTCGAGCTTTGCCGGGAAGAGCTACAGCATCATCGAGAGTCAGTCGCTTGCCTGGTATCTCGCGGCAGAGAAGCTGGCGAGTCTGCCAACTTCCTCCGTGGCAAAGGGCACAACGAACGACGTGAAGGGCCAGTTCAACTTCAGCGCCTCCGGCCTTGACTCCGCCAAACCGACCACGTTCACAGTCGGCCTGAAGGCGCTGAAGAGCAGTGAATCACGTCGCGATGACCGTGCCCAGGCTGCCCTCGAAACCAGCAAATTCCCCTCTGCTACGTTCGTAGCGAAGACCCTCACCGGCATGCCGAAGGAGTTCACCGCGACGGATAGCGTGATGCAGATGGCTGGAACGTTGGATCTCCACGGCGTCAAGCAGGACGTCACCTGGGAGCTGAAGGTGAAGAAGGATGGGGACATCCTCAGCGGGCTCGGCACCGTGAAGTTCAAGTTCAGTGACTTCGGGATAAAGAAGCCCGACATCGGTGGCTTTGTCAGCGTCGAAGAGGAAGTGACGCTGCAGATACAGCTGTTCGCGAAAGCTGGGTAGGGCGGTTTCCCGGTGGTGTAAACTTGTACGAATGAAGGCCTATCGGTTCAAGCCCGAACTCACGCAGTCTGGCGATCTGAAGCTGCCCACGGAACTCCGGGCAGAACTTGTCGATCAGCACGGTGGCGTTGAGGCGGTCATCTTCTTCATCCACGACCTGGGGGAAGACCGCGACTGGGCGACCCTCACAGCAGCTGAGTTCCTGGCTGGCTACGACGATGCAGACGCCGTGTACGACTCACTGGTGTGACGCGAGAGTTCGGGACAGTCGTGCTTGTTGCGTTCCCCTTCGCTGACTCAGCGCAAGAGAAGCGCCGCCCGGCGCTCGTACTGACCGATGCAGGCGATGAGGATCTCTTGCTCGCGCGAGTCACCACGCGGCAAGCAGCCGGGCCGGAAGATGTGACCATCCTCGACTGGCAAGGGACTGGACTGCTTCTACCTTCGTGCGTGAGGCTCCACAAACTCGCCACTCTCAACTCGCGTTTCGTCGTCCGAGATATTGGAACGCTGTCACCCACCGACGCACGGAACGTTGCTGCTACACTCTTTTCGCTCTGGCAGAATCTGGCCCGATAGCCACTACTTCTGAAACGCCAGTTTCAACCCCTTCGTTGGCCAATCATCGAAGGCGATCAGCTTGCCGGTCGTACTCAGTGTGACGTACAGCGTGCTCAGGCTCGGCCCGGCGAAGCAGGCGTTGGTGGTAAGCACATCCGGGCAGGGCGTGTGCACGGCCGTCGAACCATCGGGCGCGAACGACGTGAGGCCGCCGTTCACCAGCGTCGCAACGATCACGTTGCCCTCACCATCCACGCAGAGTGAATCGCAGAGCGCCAACCCCAGGGGCGGCGCCCCTGCCACGGTGCCAACCACCCGGCGCGCACCGATCTGCCCCGGACCCACCAGATCAAACGCGTAGAGCCGCCCCGTGGGCGTCTCCGCCACGTACAGCGTCTTTTCGTCCGGCGAGAGGCCGATGCCGTTCGGCGCCTCCATCGGGAAGACGATCTCTTTGATCATCTTGCCTTCGGGGGACGCGTAGTAGACGCCGGTGCGATCGCGATCACGCTTGCGGTTCTTGCCGTGGTCCGTGAAGTAGAAGTTGCCCTCATGGTCGAAGACGAGGTCGTTCGGGCCCTTGAGGCGTTCGCCGTTGCATTCGCTGTAGAGCGTGCGCACTTCGCCGCCGTCCGCGCTCACCCGTTGAATCTGGCCGCCGATGTAGTCGTGTGGTTGCTCACCGGGGAAGAGGGCCATCGTGCCGGTGGTTGGCGAGACGCGCTCCGACCATTCGAAGCCGCCGTTCTGCGTCACATAGATCGCGCCGTCCGGACCGATGGCGGCGCCGTTCGGGCCCCCGCCGGTCGTCGCAAAGACCGACTTAGCGCCGGTCGCCGGGTTGATGCGGATCAGCGTCCCGCCTTGGATATCGGTAACCAGGATATCACCGCCCGGCAACTCCAGCGGTCCTTCCGGAAAACCGAGACCATCTGCGACTTCGCGATACTCCATCACACACCTCCGCGGATGAAAGGAATCCTAAGGATCTGGTGGCGCCAGTGCTACGCTCGCCCGATGAACGGCGGCGCATGCTTCGATCCGAGCGGTGCTTACCGCTACCGGCTCTGGCGCGAGTGGGACCCGGCGCTCCCCGGCGTAACCTTCGTCATGCTCAACCCCAGTAGCGCCGACGCTGAGCACGATGACCCAACGATTCGGCGGTGCATGAGCTTCGCGCGCAGCTGGGGTTTCGGACGCCTGGACGTCGTCAACCTCTGCGCCTACCGCGCGGCCTCGCCGAGGGCACTGTTGGCGGCTGAAGACCCATTCGGTCCGGAGAACGGTCTGCATCTGCGGGCGGCAGGAGCGGACGCAGACCTGGTCGTCGCCGGTTGGGGGAACCAAGGGCGAGTGTTCACGCGGCCGCCATTCGCACGGGCTGTGCACCATCTCGGCCTGACGAAGCTCGGCCAGCCTCGGCATCCACTCTACGTTCGCGGCGAAACGCGCCCCATCGCATGGACGGACCGTCAAAGAGACACACAAACCTCGTAGACTGGCGCCATGGATTCAGCGAAACGCATGTCCTTCGTCCCCAACGCGGTCCCGTTCGCGATCGACCACGCCGAGGGCGCCTACCTGGTGACGCCGTCAGGCCAACGCATCCTTGATGCTGGCGGCGGCGCAATCGTGATGAACATCGGCCACGGGCGGCGCGAAGTGGCCGAGGTTGCGGCGCGCGAGCTTGAGCGGCTGACGTACATCATTCCCCCGTTCCAGACCGAGGCGCGCACAAGGCTTGTGGATCGGCTGGTGAACAACTGGTTGCCTCCGGGCCTCACTCGCGCCACGTTTACGAGTGGCGGCTCCGAATCGGTTGAAGCGGCGTTGCGGCTTGCGAGGCAGCATCACGTCGCAGCGGGCCGGCCCGAACGGTGGAAGGTCATCGGCCTGGACCTGAGCTACCACGGAATCAGTCTCGGTGCGTTGTCGGTCGGCCATCATCCCGGTCGGCGGGCGGGTTTCGAGCCGATCCTCATCCCCTACCCCCACGCCCCGGCGCCGTACCGGGTGCTCGGCGCCGATCCCGGCCCCGACCCGGTCGAAGCGCTGGAACAGCTGATCCTCAGCGAGGACCCGGAGACGATCGCGGGCTTCATCGCTGAGCCCGTCGTCGGCTCCTCCGGTGGCGTGATGCTGCCACCGGACGACTACTGGCGTCGCGCCGCCGAAGTTTGCCGCAAGTACGGCATCCTGGTCATCGCCGATGAGGTGATGACCGGCTTCGGCCGCACGGGCAAGAAGTTTGGCGTCGAGCACTGGGGAGTCGTCCCGGACATCATGGTCGGTGGAAAAGGGCTGGCCGGCGGCTACGCGCCGATGGGCGGTCTCTACGCGACTGAAGAAGTTGTCGCTCCACTCGCGGAGAAGCGCGAAGACCTGATGTTCTACACGTTCGCCGGGCACCCGGCCTCGTGCGCGGTCGCCGACAAAGTGCTCGAGATCATGGAGCGCGAAGAACTCGTGGCTCGTGCCGAGAAGATGGGCACGCTGCTCCGATCGCGGTTGGACGAAGAGATCGCCCCGCTGGCGAACGTCGGCGAAGTTCGCGGACTGGGCCTCCTGCTCGGTATTGAACTGGTGAAGAATCGCGAAACGATGGAGCGCTTTCCCGTGGAGGCGCACATGGTCAACCGCGTAATGGCCGAAGGGCTGAAGCGCGGCGTCTTCTTCTATCCCGGCGGCTCCGGTCCGGCGCGTGACGTGGTGATGCTTGGCCCGCCGTTCACGATCAACGGCGAGGACATCGACACACTAGTCGGCGTGCTGGCGGAGAGCATCGCGGCAGCGGTGGGGTAAAGGCATGCCCAGACCATCGGGGCCAGCGCTCGCGCCGCCTGAGCGGACTTCGAGCATCGAGGCTAGAATCCGCGCAGTTCGTCCCGAGGGTTTGCATGCTCCGTATTGGTGCTTCTGCTGTCGATATCACTCCGCCCGTGGGCACCGCGTTGGACGGCTATGGCGGTCGCCTCGACGTTTCGCTCGGCATCCACGACCCGCTGTTCGCGCGCTGCCTCCTGTTGGACGACGGAGTCACGCAGCTGGCGCTCGTCGTCTGCGACCTGATTGGAATCGGCAGCTTCCTCGCCCAGCGCGCACGGGAGTTGATAGCCGAACGGCCGGGCATACCGCCTGAGAACGTGCTCGTGGCGGCTACTCACACCCATGCTGGCCCGGCGGGTGTCCGCGGGAGCGGTGAGCCCGTGCTGGTCGAGGAGATGGCGCGAAAGATCGCCGGGGCGGTCCGCGTAGCCCATCGCGACGCTGTCGAGGGCGTGCTCAAGTACGGGACGACGCCGCTGGAAAGCATTGCCCAGAACCGCCGTCACCCGGACTGGCCGATCGACCACCGCCTGGATGTGCTCGCCGCGGATACTCCGGCTGGCAAGAACATCGCCACGCTCGCACGCTACGCCTGCCACCCGACAACAATGACCGGCGCCAACCTGGAGATCACGGCGGAGTGGCCGGGTGAGGCCTGCCGGCTCATCGAACAGATTACCGGCGGACGCGGGCTCTACTTCAACGGGGCCTGCGGAAACATCAACCCAACGTGGATCGAACAGCGCTTCGACGAGGTCTACCGCGTCGGCAGCATCGTCGGGGCCAAGACGGCGGCGCTCTCGCAGGAGATGCGGCCACTCGGGATCAACCACCAGGCCGCCAACATCCGCTGGGACGAATTCACCGATAAGCCGATCAGTGCCGGGCGCCTGGTCGGTGAGTCCGCCCTTCGCGCGGTGAGCCGGACGGTGCAGATGCCCTACCGCAGCGGAGGCTCGGATTCTGACATGGCAGCACTCGTGGCCCGCCTCGAAGCGGAACTCCGAATGGCCGTCGATCCAGACGCACGGCGAGCGGTGTCCGCCGGACTCACGGCGGCACGAATGGAACGCGTTGCGTTGATGCGAACACGCGACAAAGGTCCGTTTCGGGGGGAAGAGGTGCAGGCCTTCCGGCTCGGTGAAGGCCTCTTCGCAATCTGTCTGCCGGGCGAGGTATTCGTCGAGACCCAGGAGGAGATCCGCCAGCGGAGTGGCCTCAAAGATCTCCTCGTCATCACCTATGCGAACGACTACCCGGGCTACTTCTGTCGCCCCGAAGCGGTCGCGCAGGGCGGGTACGAGGCCGGCGTGACCCCCTTCGCACCAGAAGCTGACGGGATCCTGATCGAGACAGCGGTGAGCGTGCTGCGGGAGGTATCCGCATGAACGTCCTGGTGCTGGCCGCTCACGGCGACGATATGGAGTTCTTCGCCGGAGGAACGATCGCCAAGCTCTGCATGCTCGGCCACAAGGTCCGTTTGGTGCTGGCGACCGACAACACGAAGGGCACATTCGAGCTGACCCGCGACGAGATGTTCGCGGTGCGGCTGAGCGAGCCTGAGGCTGCCGGGAGGGTACTCGGCCTGGCTGGTGTGGAGTGCCTCGATTACCCCGACGGCGAACTTGCGGATGTGCCACTGAACGTCTTGCGCGGGCAGTTCATGGAACGCATTCGCCGCTACCAGCCCGAGATCGTCTTCACTTTCGATCCCTGGGCACTGTACGAAAACCACCAGGACCATCGATCCGTCGCATGGGCGGCAATGGAGGCTGCAAGCTTCAGTCATTTCCCGCTCTACCACCCCGAGCAGGTTTCAGCGGAACGCCCGCCGTGGCTGGTGCAGCAGGTCTACTACTTCGCGAAGACCCCGGGCGAAACAAATCGGGCAGTGGACATCAGCGGCGAGCCGATTCGGCGCAAGGTGGCCGCCCTCTGGGAACACACGAACCAGATGGTGCTCACCGTTGCTGAAACACAGGCGACCATCGCCGCTGCACCCTATGACGTCCCCGCGATCTCATCCCTCGATCCCCACAACTACCGTAACTTCATTGAACAGCGCGTGAAGGCGGCGGCGGCCGCGGTGGGGAAGAAGTACGGGTTCGAACACGCCGAGCATTTCCGCCGTACGCGTTGGGGAGGCACGGAGCGGATGGCGGATGGACCGGTGCCCGGTGAGGAATGGTAACCAGTGCCGCCACTCACTGCGCCTTGTAGGTGATACCGACCCTGGCAAGGTTCGCCTCAAACTCCGACGGGGTGAGTTCGCCGGTCTTGAAAAACTGCAGCACGCCCTCTTTGTCGATGAAGAACGTAACCGGCAGGCCCCTTCCGACGCGGTAGTGATCGGCGACGGCGCCGTTCGTATCGAGGACGGCGACGTATGTCGCCTTCAGTTTGTCAAGAATTGCCACCGCCGGTCCGGGGTCTTCGAGGTAGTTCACACCGAGCACGACGAGCTGGTCGCCGAGTTGATCCTGCGCGTTCTGGAATTCGGGGATTTCGCGCTTGCAGGGGTCGCACCAGCTGGCGAACCAGTTGACCACCACTGCTTTGCCACGGTAGTCCGAAAGCTTGTGCACCTTCGTAGTGTCGCGGGCGTCGACGAGTGCAAAATCGGGCGCTCGCTCGCCCTCTTTCGGGCGGTTCGGTTCGAGTACACCAGTGTTTGGGAAGGCAGTTGGCGCACCGGGAAGACGGCTGACCGGTGTCCCCTCGAATGCGTTCTTGCCATCGCTGCTGGAGACGAGAAAGTAGCCGACGACAGCGACCGCGAACACGGCGGCGACGGCAAGCACGCCGTACTGTGCGAGCGACCGGATCGGGTTCGGTGACCCCTCGGGCATTCTTCCCTCATCTCATGGCTTGCGAGCGGAGCCACCCGGCAGCATGGTAGCAGTAGCGAACGTTCACAGGCCGTTAACGCCCACGGTGAAGGATCGAGCGCAGATGGTTATCGCGACCCCGCCAAAATCCAGGATTCTCGTTGTCGAAGACGAAGAGACTCTACTCTTCGCGCTCGCGCACAACCTGCAGCACGCAGGCTACACCGTGCTCACCGCGGCCCGCGGCGATGACGGTCTAAAACTCGCACGCGATCAGAAACCAGACCTGATCGTCCTGGACGTTATGCTCCCGGGCGTGGATGGCATTCAGGTCTGCCGCCTCCTTCGCCGCGATTCGACCGTACCAATCATCATGCTTACGGCGCTCGGCGGCGAAGGCGACAGGGTAGCCGGACTGGACACCGGCGCCGATGACTACCTGCCGAAACCGTTCGGTATGCGCGAACTACTTGCCCGCGTGCGGGCACTCCTCCGGAGAACCGCGCCGCACTCCACGGAGGCGCTGATCGCGCCGGTTGTGGCCACTGGAGACCTGGCGCTGGACCCGGAACGGCGCGAGTTAGCCCGAGGCGGGAAAGTGGTCCGAATGAAGCCGAAGGAGTTCGATCTGCTCCTCTTCTTCGCACAACACCGCGGAAGAGTATTCTCTCGGGAACAGATCCTCAACGAAGTCTGGGGCCACGACTTCTACGGTGGCCCAAGGACGGTCGATGTCCACGTTCGCTGGCTGCGCCAAAAGATCGAAACCGACGCCGGCAACCCCTTACGGCTTCGCACCGTGCGTGGGAGCGGCTACCTGTTCGAAGGCTAAGCATTCGTGAAGCGCGATCTCGCGCTCCGGGGCGCGCTCGTTGGCGGCGCCGCAGCCCTCGCAGGGCTTGCGGCTGAGGCGTTCGCGCAGACTGATGGCGGCCTTCCCCGCTTTCTGCTCGTTGTTGGAGTGGGCCTTGGGGGCGCCGCTCTTGGCTGGCTCGCCCTTCTGCGTCCAACGGATGCGGTCAATAGAGTTGCTCGATCAGCCGGCCGCGTCGCGGATGGCGAACTCGACCAGCAAGTGAGCGTGGATGGAGGACCGGTTCGCGACCTTACCCGTTCGTTCAACGTCATGGCACGCAGTGTCCAGGCGCTTTTCGACTCGGTGGCGGCCGAGCGCGCCAGGCTGGAGGCGGTGTTCAACGCTTCGACCGATGGCATGGTTGCCCTTGCCCGCGACACCAACGTCCGATACCTAAACCCGGCCGCAGCTCAGCTCTTCGACGTCTCGATATCCGAGGCGATCGGGCGGCCACTGATCGAAACAGCGCGTGATTACGAATTGGATGAGCTGGTACGACGAGCGATCGCGGATGCGAATGGCGAAACGTCAGTCATCACCTTCGGCCCGAAGCGGACACCGCTACGCGCAGGCGCCGTGCCGATCTCCGAGGGCGGCGATTGGGCCGTGCTCCTCATGCTCACCGATCTGACCGACATGGAACGGATCAACCAGATTCGGCGGGATTTCCTGAGTAACGTTTCCCACGAACTGCGAACACCCCTGGCCGCCATCCGGGCACTTGTCGAGACGATCCAGGATGGTGCGGTGGATGAGCCCGAAGAGACCGCCGAGTTCATGCGCCGCATTCACCAGCAAGTCGAACGCATCACCACACTGGTGAACGAGTTGCTGGACCTTTCGCGCATTGAATCGGGCGCTGTCCAACTGGTGCCCGAGGTGATCGATCTTTCCCAGCTCACCCAAGAAGCGGGATCTCTCTTGCAGACCCGCACCGATGCTGCGGAGGTGCGCATATCAACTCCGCAAGCGCGCGAGATTGTTGTTGAAGCGGATCACTCGTCCCTGCTGCGCGTTGCTGGCAACCTGCTCGACAACGCGATCAAGTACAGCCCGCGCGGAAGCACGATTCACGTGGAGATCGTCGACGAAGGCGACCTGGTGGCGCTCTCCGTCCGAGACGAAGGCCCTGGCATTCCCGAAAGTGACCTGCCACGCGTCTTCGAACGCTTCTACAAAGGCGAAGCGTCGCGCTCGACCTCTGGAACGGGCCTGGGGCTCGCGATCGTCAAGCACATCGTGCGGTCGCATGGCGGAACGGTGAGCGCTGCCAACGCGAACGAAGGCGGCGCGGTATTTACAGTCCGCCTCCCGAAGATCTTCGTCGGTTCGCGGCCACCGCTTTCGCGCTGAAAACGGAGTGCCCGGTGCTTGCGGCGAATCGTCGCCCAGGATTGGATCTCCCCCCGGGGACCCAGAAGCCCTAGCATTCCTGCATGGACGACACCACACGCAAGGCCCTTCTCCAGCGATACCGCGATGGCTACCGGGCGGTGACCGATGCCCTGGCAGGCATCACTCCCGCAGAGCTAGATTTCCGCCCAGAGGCCGATGACTGGACGGCACGCGAAGTGATTCATCACCTGGCCGATAGCGAAATGACGAGCGCGCTCCGCCTCCGCCGCCTACTGGCCGAAGAGAAGCCCGCGATCATGGCCTACGACGAAGACCTGTGGCGCCGGAAGCTGAGCTACAACACGCGCCCGATTGAGGGTTCACTCGATGCATTTCGCCTCGCCAGGCTGACAACCGCGGAATTGGTGGATGGCATTGCTCCCGGCGACTGGTTGCGCGCCGGCACACACTCAGAGAGCGGCCCGTACTCGGTAGAGACGTGGCTCGAAATCTACTCTCGCCACGCGCACGATCATGCTGACCAGATTCGGAGGGCGCGGGGCGCGAAAGGGGCGTCCTGAGCGAAAATTAGGCGTCGACGGCATTCGTGCGGATGATTTCTGCGTACATCTGAGCACTCTTCTTGGGGGTGCGCTTCAGCGTCTCGAAATCGGTGTGAACGATACCGAACCGCTTGCTGAAGCCGAACGCCCACTCGAAGTTGTCGCAGAACGACCAGAGGTAGTAGGCCCGCACATCGGCGCCATCCCGGATGGCGCCGTGGACCCCTGCGAGGAAACCGCGCAGCAGATCCATGCGCACGTGGTCATCAATGACCCCGTTCTCCGGCTCCGCGTTGTCGTTTACCCCGTTCTCCGTGATGTAGATCTTCGGCCGGCCGTACTCTTTCGAAACCCAGCGAAGGAAATCGCCGAGCGAATGCGGGGCGGCCTCGTAGCCCATCGGCAGGAGGGGGAGGGTCGGTCGCGCATTGCGAAAGCCAAGCCCGCGATCCGGGTCTGGCTCGATGCGCTGGCGCGAGTAGAGGTTCACTCCTAGGAAGTCCGTTGGCGCTGCAATGATCTCCATGTCGCCCGGTTCAACCGGGAACGGCGCGCCTTTCGATTCGTAGTAACGGATCACGGATTCGGGATAGCCCTTGCCGAAAACCGGGCCGTGGAACAGGCGCGAATCGAAGTCGCGCGCAAGCTCAGTCGCGGTCAGCGTCTCCGCGCTGTCATCGGCTGGTTCGTAGCTGGTGTTGGCGTTGGTGATGCCGATCTCTCCCTTCACGCCACTGTCACGAAACGCTTGCACAGCCTTTCCATGCGCCAAGAGGGCATGGTGCACGGTCCGCGCTGTGATCCCGAGGTCACGAATACCCGGCGCCATCACCCCGTTGCGGTGGCCCATCATCGTGAAAATCAGCGGTTCGTTCAGCGTGATCCAGCGCGAGACACGGCCGCCCAGCCGGTCGTACATGACCCTGGCGTACTCGGCGAAAGCATCCGTCGTCCCCCGATTCGCCCAGCCGCCCAGGTCTTGCAGTGCCTGCGGGAGATCCCAGTGGTAGAGGGTGACCGCCGGTAGGATGTTGTACTTCAACAACGTGTCCACCAACCGGTCGTAGAACTGCAATCCCTTCTCGTTCACGGCCCCCGTGCCGAAGGGGATGACCCGCGACCAGGACACCGAGAACCGGTAGATCTGATGGCCAAGCTCCGCCATCAGCGCGACATCCTGCTCCATCCGGTGGTAATGGTCGCAGGCGACGTCGCCATTCTGGCCGCCGTAGATCTTCCCCGGCTGATGGGTAAACGTGTCCCAGATCGAAAGGCCGCGGTCGTCTTCAGCGAAGGCGCCCTCGATCTGGTAGGCGGCCGTAGCGGTGCCCCACTGGAATCCATCAGGGAACGTATGGACGGTCATCGCTTTTCCTCCGGGTACTCGTGTGAAAACGCCGAGTCTACAGGATGGCACCGTTGGGCGATTCTGCATGCGACGACAGGCTGGGGGGCCGGTTGACGCTGCGGAGTGGCTGAGGGGGACAAGCGCGACGGCACATGGAAGCGGCCGCAGGCCCCCTCAGGCAGTCTCCGCGGAGGTAGCGCGCCACCTGTATCCACAAAACAACATCTTCGCTTTGTTGCGGTGTACAGTTAGCGCAACTTCGACGAAGCGAGATTTCGATGGCAGCAGTTAGTCAACTGGGGTACCTGGGCCTGGGCGTGAAGGATGTTGGAGCGTGGCGTGGCTATGCCGAATCGCTGCTCCGGCTGCGGGCGGTCGAATCCCGCAAGGATGGTGACCTCCTCCTCGCCATGGACGATCATCACCACCGGTTCACCCTGCACGAAGACGACCGCGACGACGTCGCGTACGTCGGCTGGCAGACCGAGAGCGCCGCAGAGATGGAGGCCATCGCCGCACGGCTTGAAGCCGCCGGCGTAGCCGTTTCGCGCGGCTCCCGCGAGACCGCAGAGAAGCGCCATGTGGCAGGGTTGATCGCCTTTGATGACCCGGACGGACACGCGGTTGAGGTCTTTTACGGCCCTGAACTCGTGGCTGAATCCGCTGGTGCGAGTGAGTCCGGATTCGTCGCCGG
>JBDTVB010000006.1:0-15581 GCA_040007415.1 Anaerolineaceae bacterium | reverse complement strand
GGACGGTGCCGAGCGCCAGCACACCAGTGAGCGCAGCGGACCGGCGCACGTAGCGCAGTCCTTCCACCAGGTCCGCGCGGACACTGAGGCCCGTGGGCACGGGTCGATCAGTGGCAACACGCGAAAAGAGAAACGTAGCTGCGGACCAGGATCCGCCGGCGCTCCACACGGTCGGCGACAACGCCCCCGAACAGCGCGAGTGCCGCACCGGGTAGCGTCTGACAGATCAGCGCGGCCGCAATGGCGAGCGGACGATGGTTTTCGGAAACGCGATCGCGTATGAAAAGCGGGACCGTCACCGCCTGGATTCCGACCCCTGTGCCAGCAACCACCGAGGCCGCCCACCAGCTGCGATAGACAGGCGTAGCAAACGGGTTGCGCGTCTCTTTGGCGGCGGCTGAAACGTGACCAATCGGCTCGGTTGGAAGTACCTTTTCGGTCATTGCGGGAGTTTACACGGAAGATGGCGCGCGTTGCCGTAGCGGTCGATCGGCGAGAATGCGGAGATGCCAACCAGCGCGACCAGCCAGGGAAAGTCCGGCGACGAGTGCCGAAACGCCACGGAAAGGCCGGGCTCGAGCTCAATCCTTCTGGCTGCTCGCTAACGCGCGCCGAACGCCTCGAACGTCAGAATCGTGAATGTGTCCCTGATGTGGGGGATCGAGTGAATCTGCTGCTCGATGAGCCGCCCGAGGCCGTCGACGTCTTCGATATAGAGCTTCACCAGGAGGTCGTACTGACCCGTGATGCTGAACGCTTCGGAGAAGCTTTCGACCTCCGCAATCCGGTTGGCGACTTCGGTGCCGTGACCGGGTTCGGTTTTCACCATGACGAAGACAGCGCGCATCGCTGAAGTCTACCGCAGCGCCGCTGCCTATGGTGTGAGGCCCACGCCGCGCACTACCATGGTGGGCCGCGACCTTCGTCCGGCACTGGAGGACTCCGACGATGTGATGGGTCCAACAAGGGGATCCTGCTGACGCCAGCGCTTTGCGGTGGCGAACCGTGTTCACAACGAAGGGAGTCCTTTCATGGCCAAGCAGCCAAAGCCGAAGCCCGGCCAACCCGCAAAGCCCGGTTTCAGCGGCCCGAAGCCTGTCACCCCAAAGATCGGTGGCAAACCGGAACATATTCGGGTCAAGAAGTAGCCAACGAGGTCCAGCGAACGAACCAGGGGCCGTGACGGCCCCTTTCGTGTTGGCCGGCGGCTGGCGCAGTTAGTAGTCGCGCGGGTTGTTGGATGTCTCGCCATCGCGCTGAGCCGCGATGCGCGCCCGTTCGGCGAGCAATCGAAGGATCTCCAGCGCCTGTGCGGCGGTGGGCGTCTCCCCACCCTCCTTGACCAGCCGCGCGACCTGCGCGTCGATGTCGCGCAGTTGCTTGTCGACGGATGCGGAGTCGCGGCTCGTCCCCGGTCCGGACTGCGGGGTACTGGCGGCGGGTGGGCCGCTCTGTGTGGGGGGCGGCGTCGCCGCCGGCGTTTGGGCAGGAGTCCCGCTTCCCTGCCCGCCGTCGCTCGAGGGGCCAGGCGTGGCGGACGCATCGGGCGGCGTGTCGTCAGCTGGCTTCGCCTCTTCCGGCTTGATCAGGCGGCGCACTACTTCGTAGTCGTGCCGTGTCGTCTCGTTGGCCGGGTCTTCAAGGAGAGCGCGGTGAAAGGCGTCGAGCGAAACTTCGAGCTGCCCGGTGGCGAATGCGTGGTGGCCAATGCTCGCAAACGCTTTCGCGCGGTCTTCAGAGGCGGGTGAACCGGTCACCCGGCGGGCGGCCAGCGTGGCGTCGTCGTACCGTTCGGCGGCATGGTAGGCGGCGGCGAGGTTCAGACTGATCTGAGCGTCATCTGGTTTCACCGCCTGGGCCTCAATGAACTTTTCGATTGCCAGCCCGGTATCACCTCGATTGAGCGCCTCGCGCCCAGCCTCGTTGGCCGAATAGGCGTCTGTGGCGCAGGCGGCCAGCAGCAGGAGGGCCATCACTGCCGTTACGGCGAGGCCAAGCTGCCGCCCGCGCCGTTCGAGCCATTCCACAACACTCGCCAGTGCCAGTAATGCCAAGGCACCGCCCGCGAACCACTGGAACCGCTCGACCGGGATCGTCGCGGATCGCTCATCCACCTGTGCGCTCTTGAGCGCCTGCACCCGGCCGGCGACTGCTCCGGGAACGGTACCGAGTTCAGAACCGAGGTAGCGTCCGCCCGAGGCTGCGGCAAGGGCCTGCAGGAACGTCTCGCTCAGCTTGGAAACGATCGGTTGTCCGTTCGCATCCAATTTGTCCCCAGGACGGAAAGTCTTCGGGTCAATCACCGGCACGCGACCGCCCTCGGCGGTGCCAACCCCGACGACAAGGAGGTCTATCCCCGTCTGTCGAAACCGTTCGGCGCTCGCTGCCGGGTCGCCTCCGAGGTCATCGCCGTCGGTGAGGAGCAGCACCGCACGGCCTCCGATCCTGCCTTCCTCGAAGGCCGAGGCTGCCAGGTCAAGCCCGAGCGTCGCGTTCGTTCCTCCCTCGACGATGATGCTGCCGGTCTCTAGGGAGGAGATCACCTGCGTGGCGGCCGCGAGATCCGTAGTCAGAGGAAACCGCACCCGAGAAGTGCCGGCGAAAACCACGAGCCCGACGCGGTCGCCGCCCAGGCGCGTCAGTGTGAGCGCCAGCGCAGCCTTGGCAGCCTCGAGGCGGCTTGGCTGCACGTCCCGCGCATCCATGCTCCGGGAGATGTCCAGGACGACAACGAGATCGGCTCCGTTGCGAGGCAAGTGCGATTGGGTGGTTCCCCACTGCGGCAAAGCGGAGGCGACAATCGACAGCATCGCCGCTGCCGCGAACAGGGTGGCCGCAACGTAAGGGGGCCGGCCCGGTCGGTCGCGGGAAATTGCTCGCATCTTGCGATTGGCTCGCCGTACGCCCAGTGCCCAACCGGTAACGACAAGGGGTACGAGCAGAAGCCCAACCAGCAACCAGGGCCGTGCGAATTCGACCTCGTTCATGCCGCGTTCCGCCTCAGCCACGTCCCACGGAGAGTGATGTCGGCAAGGAGGAGTATCGCCGCCGCTCCTGCGAACCACGGCGCGAGCTGCGTGAATCGCTCGAACCGTTCGCGGCCTACGCGGCTCGTCTCCAACTTGCCGATCTCCGAATAGACATCCGCGAGCGCCTGTGGGTTGTTCGCCTTGAAGTACTTTCCGCCGGTGCGGTCCGCAATCGTTTGCAGCAGCTTCTCGTCCACATCGCCCCGGCCAGTGCCGTTCGTGGAGACGACCCCAATGGTGTACACGCGAACCTTCAGTGCGGCGGCCAGCTGGGCGGCATCTTCGGGGGAGATCGAATCGGCGTTGTGCTCTCCATCGGTGAGCAGGATCACGATCCGGCTGGCCGCAGTGGACTCGCGGAGCATGTTCAACGCGCTGCCAAGACCCACACCGATGCCCGTGCCATCGGGAAGCAGGCCACTGGCAAGCTGACTAACGATGCGATCCAGCGCCTGGTAGTCGAGGCTTGGCGGAGAGAGCGGGAGCGCGTCGCGTTGAAACACCACAAGGCCGATGCGGTCGCTTTCACGCCCCTTGATGAAGTCGCGAATGACCTTCTTGGTCGCCTCCAGCCGCGTCGCACCGCCGAAGCCTGACGTGTTCATGGAACTCGAAATATCCAGCGCCAGGGCGATATCGACACCCTGGCTGGGTACCACGGCGTTGGCATCACCCACCCGTGGCCCCGCAACCGCCACCGCGAGAGCGACGATCGCAAGCACGCGCAGGATCGGCAAGAACGGCAGAAGGCGAATCCGCAAAGACCGCGGGGCGCCGGCCAGGGAAGCGGCGGATGGGAGCCTCACCGGCCTTCTGCTCCTGGTTCGTGCCAGCAGGAAGACTGGCAACGCCAGGGCCGCCAGAACCAGCGCTGCGGGCGCCGCGAACTCCATCAGGAAACCCCTTCGACGATCTCGCGGGCGATATTGAGGTCAGCGTTGCGGCGCTCACCGGCTGGCCGGTAGCCCGCGTACACCACCGCATCACACTCTTCCAAGAGGCCGCCCACCAACCGCGCCTGCCAGCGATCGACTCCAGCGGACTCCATGCGGCGCTTCAGCTCTGGCGTGGTGAGCGACGATGCCGGGAATCCGTACCTGGCTCCCAGCGCCCCACGCACTACCGAGGAGAGGGTGCGGTAGGCCCCGACCGGGTCCACGTCGATGATCCCCTCGGCTCCGGTCAGCGTCGGGGGCGCCGCAACCGGTGGCGGCTCAACGATGACGCGTTTCGGCCTTCGGCTGAAAGCGCGTGCCGTCCAGAAGAGCGCTCCGGAAAACGCCAGGAGCGAGCCGACCGCACCCAGCGCGATCGCCGGCTTCAGCAGCCGAGACTCAGCGCCCTCGATCTCGGCGGGAGGGGCCAGCGGCGAAAGCTCGAGTTTGTCGTTCGGCCCCAGGCTCGAGAGGACGTTCAAAGTCAGCACGGGGAGGACACGCGGGGCAACCTCAGAGCCGTTGACAATGCTCACCACCGGTTGAAACGGCGCTTTCCCCGGGGCGAACGCCGCCACCACCAGGTCGATCATATGTACGGCCCGATCACCGACGCGCCGCGAAGTGGTACCGGTCACGCGGACGACCTCTATGCCGTTCCACTGTGCACCGCCGGGGTTCACTTCAACGGTCTCGCCGACGGTGGTGTTTACCTCAAGCCGCAAGGCGACCTGCTCGCCGACACCCAACGAGGCGCGCGCCAGGGTAGCCGTGTCGCCGTCATCGGCGGCGGCCGTCGCGAACGCCAGGAATGGGAGCGCCGCCGCCGCGAGCGACAATGCGGTGCGCACCTTCAAGCGACGGCCACGGCGCGCCGCTTGAAGAACGCGAGCAACGCCGGGACGTAGTCCTGGCCCACCGCCACACGTATCTCATCGACACCGAGCGAACCGAAGAGCCGCTTCCTGTCGTCATCCAACGCCCGGACGTGTTCGGCATAGGCGTTGCGAACGTGTGCGCTGCCCGTGTCAACGTCAACGGGCAGGCCGGACTCGGCATCGGTCAGGCGAATGATGCCAACGTCCGGGAGTGCCTCATCCAAGGGCTCTCGCACCCGCAATGCGATGATGTCGTGCCTACGCGCGGCGGCGCGCAGCTGCCGGGAGTAGTCGCCGGTGAGGAAATCGGACAGCAGGAAGACCGTCGCGCGGCGTTTCTGAACGCTGGTGAGATATTCCAACGCCGCGCCGATGTCCGTCCCCCGCGTTTCGGGCTGGGCCCAAAGCACCTCGCGCACCACGCGCAGGACATGGGTCGAACCACCGGCGGGCCGCACGTACCGCTCCGGCTTGCTGGCAAAGAGCAGCAAGCCAACCTTGTCCTTGTTCCGGATGGCGGCCAGCGCCAGGACGGCGCAGAGTTCAGCCGCCAGGTCCTCTTTCGTACGCGCGAGCGCACCCACACCCTGCGACGCGCTCACATCGACCACGAACAGCACCGTGAGATCGCGGTCTTCCCGATATCTGCGGATAGAGGGCACACCGGTCCGCGCCATCGCCTTCCAATCGAGGGACCGCACGTCGTCCCCCGGCACGTAGGGCCGAAGCTCGTCGAACTCAATCCCACGGCCGCGAAAGACCGCGTGATACTCGCCGAGGAACAGGTCATTCACCAACCGCCGCGCCTTGATTTCGATCGCCTTGACGCGGTCGAGCATCTCGGGCGGGATGGTCCCGGGGCCGTCCCGGCGTAGCCCCACGACGGACGTGGTCTCGGCAGGAGCAGCCTTGCTGCGGCGTAACGGGTTGCGCATCCTGCTACCTCGCCCCGTCAGGGGACATCGATGCCTTCAAGCACGCGATCGATCAGGTCATCCGTGGTCAGTTCCTGGGCCTCGGCCTCGTAAGTGGTGACGATGCGGTGACGGAGGACATCGTGTGCGAGCTCCTTCACGTCGTCCGGCGTGGTGTATGCACGACCGTTGAGGAAGGCATGGGCACGAGCGGCCTGGGCAAGTGCTATGGATGCTCTCGGCGATGCCCCGAAGGCGATCAGCGAGGCGAGTTCGGGCATCCGGTAGGCCGCCGGCTTCCGCGTCGCGTACACCAGTTGGACGATGTAGTCCTTGAGGGTGTCATCCAGCGCTACTTCTGAAACCGCCCGCCGCGCTGCCGCCAGCGCCTCCCGCGAGGCTACCGCGCGCACTTTCGGGAGTGACCCGTTGAGGCTCATCTCCAGGATCTGGCGCTCTTCGGGACGAGTCGGGTAGTCCACCCGGACCTTGAGGAGAAACCGATCCAACTGCGCTTCGGGCAGAGGATAGGTGCCTTCTTGTTCGATCGGATTCATCGTCGCCATCACAAGGAAGGGCTCATCCAGCGGGAACGTCTCGCCTCCGATGCTCACCTGGCGCTCCTGCATCGCCTCCAGGAGCGCGCTCTGCACCTTCGCCGGGGCGCGGTTCACCTCGTCGGCAAGCACAATATTCGCGAAGAGCGGACCTTTGCGCACGGTGAACTTGCCATCCGCAGGACTGAACACCTCAGTGCCAATGAGATCCGCCGGGAGCAAATCGGGCGTGAACTGGATGCGCACGTGTTTCAAGTCCAGCGCCGCCCCAAGGGTCGATACGGTGAGCGTCTTGGCCAGCCCCGGCACGCCCTCCACCAGGACATGGCCGTGACAGAGCATTCCCACCAACAGCCGATCGATCGGCGTGTCCTGGCCGACAATTACGCGGTGGATTTCAGTGCGGACTGAGGCGAGCACCTGCGCGGCATCGGCCGCGGCTGGAGAAAGCGTGAGGGCTCCGGAAGCCAATCAGTGCTCCGCGTAGAGAATCGCCAGACCAGATCCGGCGGCATCTCGCATTCTACGCATCGAGCGTAAAGACGGGATGAACCACTTCAGGCACGTCACCAGGCGTGTCCGGCCCCATCAGTCCAGTATTTCAACGCTTGGAGCACCGACTTTGTAGCTCGCCCGCGCAAACGCCACCGCCCAAACCTCCCGGGCACCAGCCTCCTTCAGAACGATCGCGCACTCCTGTACCGTGGCCCCAGTTGTCACCACGTCATCAACAATTGCGACGCTCTGCTCTTTCAGCGCCGGGCCGCGGTAGACGAAAGCGCCCGAAACGTTGGCCCGCCGTTCGCCTTCGTGCATACCCACCTGGCGACTGGTCTTTTTGGTGCGCAGCAGGCTGCCGGGTGGTTGCGTCCAGCCTGCGGACTGCATCAACAACTCAGACTGGTTGAAACCCCGCTCTCGCAGGCGGGCACGGTGCAGCGGAACTGGGAACAGCGCGTCAAACCGCCGTCCTTCGCTCGCGCTCAGCATAGCCGGCGCCATCAGCTGAGCCGCCTGCCGGACGTACTGGTACTTTAGCGCGTGGACGATCTTGCGCGCGGCACCAGTCATCTCGAAGGCCGCAAGAACCCCTTCAATGGCCTGCAGTCTGAAGCAGCGCGGGCAGTTGTCGCTTCCTTCCCATTGCGCCCGGCAATGCGGACATCGGCCGGGGCCTGTCGCCAGCTCCATTGCATTGCCGCAGGGCAGGCAGAGCAGCGTCCCGAACTCGCCGCAGTTGACGCAGCGTTTTGGGTAGAGAAGATCCTGAGCCACGTGGCCGATCCGGTTCAGCATCGCGGCAGTCTACAACCAGCGCCCGCCGTTCGGGGCCGTCGCCTACAATAAGAGCGTGGAGATCACCGTCCTGCTCTTTGCCTCGGTTGCTGAGCGTGCGGGCACGCGCAGGTTCACGCTGAGCCTGGACGAGCCGGCGACCGTGGGTTCGGCGCGAGACGCTATCCTTGCTCAATACCCGTCCATCGCACCGTTCGTGCCGAACCTGATGTACGCGCTTGATGAGGAATACGTGCGCGAACACGACGCCGTGACTCCTCATTCGACCCTGGCGCTTATCCCACCTGTTTCCGGAGGCTAGCCCATGCTGATCCGTGTGACCCAGGAGATACTCGACCCCGCAGAGGCGATAGCGTCGGTGGCCAGCCCGCGGGCGGGCGCGATCAATGTCTTCCTCGGCGTAGTCCGCGACAACAACCTCGGGCGCAGCGTCAATTTCCTCGACTACGAAGCCTACCCATCGATGGCGGAGAAGGTAATGCGGGAGATTGCGGAAGAATCCGTCAGCCGCTTCGGCTTCGAAGATGTCGCCGTGCTGCACCGTACCGGTCGCCTGGAGATCGGCGAGACGAGTCTGCTCATCGCAGTGAGCAGCGGTCACCGGGCAGCATCGTTCGACGGCGGCCACTGGCTGGTCAACGAGATCAAGAAGCGAGTGCCGGTTTGGAAGAAAGAGGTTTGGGCGGACGGAGAGTCCTGGGTCGAAGGCCCGGAAGCGCTCGGCATGCGCGGCCCGTCGCAATCGTAAGCACGTCTCGTCGCCTCCGCCGCACGTTCGGAAGCGATCCAGTGAGTAAGCTGATCTCATGAGCACGAGCCATCCCCACGCCTTCAGCCGTTACTGCATGCAGTGCGGGCAACGCCTGACAACGGCCGTCCCCGAGGGGGACACGAAGCGCCGGCTCGTCTGCTTCGATTGCGGATTCGTCCACTACATCAACCCTCGCCCCGTCGCGGGCACGATCCCCGTGCGGGAAGACGGCCAGATCCTGCTGGTGCGCCGGGCGATCGAACCCCGGATCGGCAGCTGGGTGTTCCCCGGTGGCTACATGGACGTCGATGAGACTGCCGAAGAAGCGGCCACCCGCGAAACATTGGAAGAAGCGAATCTCGAAGTGACTGATCTCACGCTCGTCGGCGTCTTCACGCGGCCCGGTCCCGGGGTCGTGGTCATCGTCTACGAAGCACGGGCTGTTGGCCTCGCATCAGCAGGGGACGAAACGAGCGAAGTTGCGTGGTTCGCTCCGGATGCAATCCCATGGGACGAGCTGGCGTTTGATACGACTGAATGGGCGCTCAGAGCGTGGGTTGCGCTGCGGGCGTGACGCCTGGTCCGCGGCCGGGTCTACGCCGCTTCGTTCGACTTTTCGCGTCGCTGGCGCCAGAAGTGGACGAGTGCTGGCGCCGTGGACGCTACCACCATCAGGCCGACGAGCCCGATGAAGAAGATGTCGACGTACTCGGGGGGAATCGTCTTTCCGAAAAAGTAGCCGAGGAACGTCATCGAAGGCACCCAGAGTGCTGCGCCAGTGACGTTGTAGGCGGCGAACTTCGCGTATGGCATGTTCGCCGCCCCCGCAACGGTCGGGGCGAACGTGCGGATGAAGGCCAGGAAGCGGGCGATGATGATCGTCTTGCCGCCGTGCTTTTCGTAGAACGCTTCCGCTCTCTCAAGGTGTTTGCGGTGAAACAGCCGCGAATCCTCACGTTTGAAGATGCGTTTACCGGTGTGCTTGCCGATCTGGTAGCCAACCGCATCGCCGGCGACGGCTGCCGCGATGAGAAGCGGAATCAGCAGCCAAAGCGAGAGGTCAACATCGCCCCGCTGAATGAGCAGCCCGGCGGTGATCAGTAGCGTATCGCCCGGGAGGAAGAAGCCGATGAGCAGGCCGGTCTCGGCGAAGATGATCGCAAACAGGCCAATGTAGCCGACGGCTTTGATCAGCGCCTCAAGGTCAAATCCCACGCTGCGGCCTCATACCCCGGTAGCGTAGCGACAACGTCAGCTATGCGCGTCCCACACCGGCATGAGGACTTAACCGTAGCGGGCTGCGAAATCTGTCTCGGTCAGTGGCGCTCCGTGGCGCCTTTCGCTTACTGCCAGTTCCATGCGCGTCAATTGGGCGAGGCCCTTGCGCGTGTCACTCGCGACGCGTGCCTTGTCCTGGCGCTTCAACCGCTGTTTGAACAACCAGTACGTGAAGCTCTTCCAGCTTGTAAGCGACACGTCGCCCCGCAGGAACGTACCGGTTTCTTCGTAGTAAAGCGCGAACAACTCGATGCGCGCCTTCCCGTAGACGCGTTCGAACATCGTCTCGTCGACGCGGGTGTCCTGGCCCCACGGGCGGTTGCGATTTTCCTTGTGAATCTCTTCCTCAATTGAGAGCTGCAGGGCTTCCTCAACGAGGACGCCGTACATGTAGTTCAGGTGGGCGCTGTGCTTCGCATGGCCAACACGCCCGGCGAACTCGGCATCGTCGAGCTCGAGCGGCCAACGGTTCTCGAAGATCAAGGCATCCGCCTCGCGCGCGGGGACAAGATCTGGCATCTCGTCGAGCAACCTATCCGCGAGCAGCAGCCAATCGAAGGCCTCGCCGAGGACGAGATACTCGAACGTGCGCTCTCCAATGGTTTCGGAGGGCTGCCGCCAGGCCTTCACGGCGTCCAACACGGCCTCGAACCAATGCTGCCCGCCTGCCACAGCCTGACGCATGCGCAGGACAACCTCATCCACCGCGGGGAGGTACGCCTCCTCGCGTTCGACCGGTTCAAGGACAACCGGCTCCGCTGATCCAGCCTGCGCAGACACCATCACGATATTATCAGACGGCGCACCAGATACTGATCAAGAGGACCGCAGCAGCGGCTTGACGGAGAGTCCGCATGGCTTGCTGGCGGTTGATTGCCGCCGGGCGAGGAAGAAATCGACCGGAATGCGGCGGCGCACTCGCTTCCCCGGTTCGACCGGTTCCGGCATGCTTTCGCGCATGGCTACCTACGATGAGATCCAACTCGGCGATTCCGCCACCTTCACCAAGACTCTCAGCGAATCGGACATCTACCTTTTTGCCGGGATCACGGGTGACATGAATCCGGCTCACGTTGACGCGGTGTCCGCGGCGGACGGGATGTTCGAGCAACGCATCGCCCACGGCATGCTCACGGCCTCCTTCATCTCTACGGTCATCGCGATGAAGCTTCCGGGGCCCGGCACCATCTACGCCGGCCAGAACCTGCAGTTCCGCGCACCCGTGTTCATCGGCGACACGGTCACGGCGCGTATCGAGTGCTCCGAAAGAATCGAAGCCCGCAAGTGGGTGAAGTTCAAGACGACGGTCACGAACCAGGATGGAAAGCTCGTTGTCGATGGCGAAGCGACGGTGATCCCACCGAAGTAGTCCCGGCGGACGACCGCCATCGTTGATCGCCACTAAGATAGTGCTGTGACTCTGGACCTGAGCCCCGGCAAGGCAGCGATCGGCAATGCGCGGCTCGTGCGCGCAATTGTCGAGGAGATGGACGGTGGCGCCATTAGCTTCCACCGCTTCATGGACCTCGCGCTCTACCACCCGGAGCACGGCTACTACCGCAGACCGGGGCGGGTGGGGAAACAGGGTGACTTCCTCACGAGCCCAACGATTCACTCGATGTTTGGATGGATTGTTGCGGCCTGGTGCAAGTCCGTCTGGGATTCGCTCGGGCGGCCCAGCCCGTTTCACATCGTCGAACCAGGCGCGGGCAGTGGCGCGCTGGCTGCCGCGATTCTCGATTGGGCGGAAGGGCGGGACGACGGCTTTAGGGAAGTGATCCGGTACGTGGCGTTGGAGCCGAATTCGCCCGGGACGGACCCGCGCATCGATTGGCGGCTGCCACCGATGCAACCGGTTGCAGCCGGGGTGGTGGTGACCAATGAGCTCTTCGACGCGTTCCCGGTGCGCCTCTTTGATGGCGCTGGCGCGCGGGGCGCGGTGGAGGTATACGTTCGCTGGGACGGCGATCAGTTCGTTGAGACGGTGGGGGGTGTCACTACGATCGATGATGCTCCGGCAGAGGGCCGTTTCGAGGTCAACCCGGGCGCCTTCCCCACAATGGGAAGCCTCTGCTCTTTGGTCGAACGAGGGGCAGTGCTGGTTTTCGACTACGGATACCCGCAGGCCGAACTCTGGGCTCCATGGCGGACAGCCGGGACGCTGCTCTGCTTTTACCGGCACACCGCGCACGAGAATCCCTACGTCCATGTTGGTGAACAGGACATCACAACACACGTGAACTTCTCGGAACTGGAAGCGGCTGCCGAGTACGCGGGTATGCGAACCTACGGCCCAATCAGCCAGTCGGCGTTTCTTCACGCGCTTGGGGCACAGTCCCTGGTGGAATCCTCGCGGGGCGAGATGGCCGAATACTTCGCCCGGCGGCGGGCGCTCGAGCAGCTATCGGATAGCGCCGGGCTTGGCCGTGTGCGCGTGCTCGCCGCTACCCGAGGCATGACTGCCACCCCACCAGGATTCGAGGGCGCCTCGTGACTCAAGGCGCGGCTGAGGTCACCATCTCAATCGGCGATCACGCACCCGACTTCGGCCTCCCGGCCGTCCTGGACGGCGGGGAGCAGATTGAAGTCGTGCTCTCGTCGCTGATCGCGTCCGGGCCGGTGATGCTGCTGTTCTACGAGGATGACGGGATGCCGATCTGCACAAGCGAATTGAAGGCGTTCGCGCAGGAGCACGAGCTACTCGCCGATGCCGGCGTCCAGGTGTTGGGCATCAACACGAACGGACTTGGCTCGCACGCCAAATTCCACGAGCGCGACCACTACCCGTTCCCGCTGGTCAGCGATTTCCACGGCGAAACGGTCAAGGCGTATGGCATGTGGGACGCGGATGAGAAGAAAGCGAAACGCGGCGTGGTAATTGTAGGCCCAGACGGCAACGTGCAGTACCTGCTACCGCACTTCAACCCCGGCAACCTCGTGGCGTTCGAAGAGGTCTTCGGAGCCTTAGGACTGATTTAGCGCCGACTTAGATCGCTCCCTCAGCACGGAGTCTCTCGAGTTGCTCCAGCGTCTTGCCCAGCAGGTCACCGTAGACCTTCTCGTTGTCGGCGCCCCGCGCGGCAGTACCGCGCCAGATCTTCGTTGGCGTCTTCGAAAACACGGGGACGGGACGCGTTCCCCTGAGCGTCCCCACCTGCTCGTCTTCCCACTCTATATGCACCTCGCGGGCCCGGTAGTGGGCATCGTCTGCGGCCAGCTTCGAACTGAGGATCGGACAGCATGGCACACCGATGGCGTTGAGCTTGTCGATCAGTTCGTCCATCGTCCGCTCTTCCGCCCATCCACGGAGAATTGCATCGAACTCGATCCCCTGGATCTCGTTTATCTCCGTACGCGCGCTGATCCAGCGTTCACTCAGCGGGTCCAGCCCAAGAATGCCACACATCTTCGCGAAGATTGACGCTGCCGGGGCGGCAATCACCACCGAGCCGTCCTTCGCTCGATAGACGTCGTAGGGCTGAAACGCGGGCGACTTGTTGCCGCTACGCTCGCGAACAACGCCCAATTGGAAATACTCCACCATTGTTCCGGCCAGCAGCGCGTGCACTGCTTCGAACTGTGCGAGGTCGATGGACTGGCCCTCGCCCGTTTCTTTGGCGTGGATGAATGCTGCGAGCGACGACGAGAGGCAGAAGAGAGCGGTTATGTAGTCTCCGACCCATGGCGCAGCCCGTACGGGCGGCTCAGGATCCGGGAAGCCGGTCTGGTACATGGAGCCACCGAACGCCTGCCCGATCATGTCGTAGCTGGCGCGGCCCAGGTACGAAGGATCGCCGGTCTGCCCATATCCGGAGACATGGCAGATGACCAGTTTCGGGTTGTGGCGAAGGACGGTCGCATCGTCCAGACCCCAGCGTTCGTAGGCGCCAGGCTTGGAACTTTCCATCCAGATGTCGGCCCGCCCCGCCAGCGATAGGAAGATCTCTTTCCCGCCGGGCTGGCTCATGTCGAGCGTTACGTTGAACTCGTTGCGCCGCTCGGCGAGAAAGCTGGTGCTGACCTCCTTCGACGCGTTGTTGGTCGGCAGCTTGAGGCCAACGCCGCGCCAGGTGTCTTCGACATTCGGGTTCTCCACCTGGATGACCTCAGCTCCCATTTGGGCCGCCAGCACCGCGGCGAAGGGCTGAGCGATCACCGACCCGGTCGAAAGCACGCGCACACCCTGCAACGGACCAAACTTCTCAGGAACCAGCGTCTCTTGCGTCATCGTCCCAACCTCCGGATTTCGAGTGACCGCACAATACGTGTCTCGGTAGGGCAACGCATAGGCAATCAGCCCAAGATTGGCGGCGCGGCTTACTTTCGCGAGAGAATAAGGCGTGGCCGCCTATTCCCCCCTTGTGATCGAACACTTCAAGCACCCCCGGAATTCGGGCGAGATGCCGTCTCCAGACGGCGAAGCGACCGTTTCGAATCCAGTCTGCGGTGACCGCATGAGGGTCATGATCCGCGTCAACGGTGGACGGATCGCTGAAGTACGCTGGCTGACGCGCGGCTGTCCACCAGCGATTGCGACAAGCTCCTTCGCCAGTGAATTGGTAGTCGGCTGGACGCTGGAAGAGGTGGAGCGGCTAACACGCGAGGCCATCGCCGAGGGCATCGGCGGACTCCCGAATGACAAGGTGCATTGCAGCGTCCTGGCCGCTGACGCGCTTCGGGGTGCAATCCGTGACTACCGCGTGCACGCCACGCAGTCACGCCGTCACCAACGGTCGGGAGGAGATCCCGCAGGCTAAACCCCGCACTGGCACCACTCGTCAACTGGCCGGTCTGCCGCGGCGGTCGACGTTAGTGGCAGGGTCCATTACCACACTCGCGACCCCAAGGTAGCCTCGGATGGGACAACGACGACGCGGTGGGGCGCTGGCGCTGGCGCTTGGCGTGTTGGCCTCCTTCATGCTTGCCCTCGCGGCGCTGGCACACGACGGTGGCTCGGCACGGGCGTTGACCAATTGCACAGTGAGCGACGGCGCGCTGGATGGCGAAGAGCAAGCGTTCCTCGGGCTGATTAACCAGTATCGGGCGAGCAACGGACTCGACAGTCTCGCTGTCTCGACCTCGCTGAGCCGCGCCGCCGCCTGGATGAGCAGGGACCTTGGAGTGAACGCCTACTTCAGTCATACGGATTCGTTGGGCCGTTCGCCCTCCACACGGGCAATGAATTGCGACTATCCAGCGGGCGCAGGCGAGAATATCGCCGGTGGAACCGCCTGGAGCAGCGCGCAGAGCGTCTTTGATGGCTGGAAGGCTTCCGCGGGACACAACGCCAACATGCTCACCGGCTCGTACCGCGTCATCGGCATTGGGCGAGTGAACGTCCCCGGATCGCCGTACGGCTGGTACTGGACCACCGACTTCGGCAACGTGGATGACAGTGGCTCGCCGCCGCCAACGAACACGCCTACCAACACACCAACATCCGCGGCCACCGTGCCCCTAACAAGCACGCCCGCGACATCGGCAACGGCGACACCAACGGCCGCCCCAGCAACGAGCACACCTACGGCAACCGGGACGTCAGCAGCGGCAACCCCGACAACCACGCCGCCAACCGCAGCACCTGCGACGAACACGCCCACCGCGGCGTCCGGCGGTTCAACCTCCACGCCAACGCCCACCTCCGCCGCAGCCGCTACCCCAACGTCCACGCCCACAGCGAGCGCGGCAACGCCAACGACAACGCAGACACCAACTCCGGTGCCTGAAGCAGCGACCATCGTCCCGTTGGCGAGCGGCGCGAATCTGATCGCCTGGCCAGCATCTGACCGGACAGCAACGCAGGGGTTTGGGGGAGCCGGCAACACGATCTCAATCGTGTACTCGTGGGACCCGTCCACCGAGACCTGGCGCCGGTATGGGCCGTCGCTCCCCGGCTTCCTCAACAACCTCACCGCGTTGCGCCGGGGTGACGCCTACTGGGTA
>JBDTVB010000005.1:0-15678 GCA_040007415.1 Anaerolineaceae bacterium | reverse complement strand
GGCGATCCAGTGGTCTTCGAACATCTACATGGAAATGGCGTCCTGCGGGATCCTGGGCAAAGTTAACGGCCTCGGAAAGGATATCGAGACTTCAGCGGTGATCCTCGGGAACTACGCGCGGGCGTTTGGGCTGGGCTTGCCAACGGGGATCGACCTCTATGGCGAGAGCGATGGACGCATCCCTGACCCTGCATGGAAGAAACGCGTGACCAAGGATCCTACCAACTGGTACTACGCCGACACCTGTTTCATGGGCATTGGGCAGGGCGACGTGACCTCGACGCCGCTCCAGATCGCGCGGATGACAGCGGCGGTTGCGAACGGTGGGCTGTTGGTTACCCCGCACCTGGTAAACGAAGTTGTGGACCCAAGCGGCAAGACAGTGCGAACGACAAAGACAGAGACGAAGAGCATAGGCATCAACCCCAGTTACCTGGAGGTGGTTCGCGATGGAATGCACCTCTCCGTCCAATCGGGCGCCGGGCTCAGGGCGTCTCAGCCCGGCGTGGATATTGCGGGCAAGACCGGGACAGCCGAGTTCGTCGAGAATGGCGTGAAGAAGCAGCACGCCTGGTTCACGGGCTTCGCGCCGTTTAACGATCCAGACGTCGTGGTGACGGTCTACTTTGACCTCGGGGTTGGCGGCGACAAAGCGGCGCCCGTCGCCGGCAAGATCATCAAATACTTCGAAGAGAACGTGAAGCATTGAGCAGCGTGTCTTCCTACGGCAGAGGACGCCCGTCCCCGTATGGAGCCACGCGGTCCGGGGTTTTTCGAGGCTGGGACCGGTTCGATTACTGGATCGTGCTGTCGTCGCTCGGGCTCGTGGCGATGGGGTTGTTGCTGATCTACAGCGGCTCTGCCCGGACGTACCACGGACCGGCGGCGAGCTTCGCCAACCCTGTGGCCAAGCAAGTCATCTTCGCCACCGTTGGATTCGGTCTGATGCTGGTCGTCTCGAAGTTGGACTACCACTACCTGACTCACTACTCGTGGTTGCTGTACTTCACGGGGCTGGTCGCGCTGGTCGCGATCCTGGTCATTGGTCAAACGGCGTTCGGTTCAACGCGCTGGTTTGACCTTGGCCCAATCCAGGTTCAGCCCTCCGAGTTTGCCAAGCTGGCCACCATCCTGACCCTGGCACGCTTTTTCAGCGAGCATGGCGGAGACGCGAAAGACCTGAAGACACTCGTGCTGTCGCTAGTGATTGTGGCTCCTGTGGCGGGACTCGTGTTCATCGAGCCAGACCTCGGCACGAGCCTGGTGTTCTTCGCGATCTGGCTTGGCGTTGTTATCGTGGCCGGGGTTAGCCGGGGCCACCTGCTGGTGATGGGGGCGCTCTTTGTAGCGGTCCTGCCGTTCGTCTGGACGTTCGCGATCGCCGACTACCAGGTGGAGCGCGTGAGCGTGCTGGTGAACCCGGAGGAGGACCCCCTGGACGCGGGCTACAACGTGATCCAGTCCCAGATCGCGGTCGGGTCCGGGCAGCTGACGGGCAAGGGGCTGACGAACGGGGCGCAGACGCAGCTTCGCTATCTGAAGGTGCCGACCAAGGACTTCATCTTCAGCGTACTGGGCGAAGAGCTCGGGTTCGTGGGGGCGATGGTTCTGTTTGGGCTATTCATCTCTTTGCTGATGCGCGGCGTCCGGGTGGCGCAGATCGCAGGTGATACTGCGGGCCAGTTGGTGGCGGTGGGCATCGTGATGCTGATACTGATGCAGACGTTCATCAACGTGGCGGTGAATCTGAGCCTGTTCCCCGTCACCGGGATCCCGTTGCCGTTCGTCAGCCAGGGGGGCAGTTCGATCGTGACGCTGTTCATCGCCCTTGGGATCTTGCAGAGCATCATCATGCGCCACCGGGCGTACCGGCAGACGTAGCGCGGCCAGGGTTCGAAACAACAGCGCTTAGCTTTCGGAGCGGCGCTTCGGGGCGAGGCCCGCTGCCGCGAGCGCTTCGGCAAGCGTCTTCACCGGCACAAGGGTCACGCCGGGATGCTCAACCGTGCCAACGGGGCAGACGATGCGCGAGAATCCGAGGCGCTGGAGTTCGGATACTCTGCGGGAGGCCTGGTGGGCCGGGCGAACGGCGCCTGAGAGAGCTACTTCGCCGAGGAAAGCCGTGCCTCGTTGAAGCGGCTCATCGCGGATGGCGGAGGCGAGGGCCAGCACCACGGCGAGATCGGCGCCGGAGTCTCGCAGCCGCAGGCCGCCGGAAACCGTGGCAACCACGTCAAGGTTGGCCGCGTTGAACCCGCCACGCCGCGCCAGCACAGCGAGCAGCAGGTGCAATCTCGAAACCTCGAGCCCAGAGGCGATGCGCCGGGGAGAGGCGAGCTGCGACGGTACTGCCAGCGCCTGGAGCTCTAACGCGAGGGGGCGCGAGCCTTCGACGACGGCCGTGACGGCGCAGCCAGAGGCGGAGTCATCGTGCGAGGCGAGCAAGGCTGCACTCGGATTCTCAACGCTCTTCAGGCCCTCGCCTGTCATTTCGAAGACACCCACTTCATCGGTGGCGCCGAAACGATTCTTGACAGCGCGCAGGAGGCGCAGCTCACCGCCCTCAGCACTTTCGAAGTAGAGCACAGCATCTACGAGGTGTTCGAGCAGCCGTGGCCCCGCGATCTCGCCGCCTTTGGTGACGTGGCCGGTGACGATCGTCGCGATTTCGTTGCCTTTCGCCCACGCGACCAGCCTTGCGCCAGCCTCGGCCAGTTGGGCCGGGCCACCGGAACGCGTGTCCAGACCCTCGACGAAGACGGACTGGATCGAATCGATGATGACGGCGCCAGCGCCCATGCCTTCGGCAGCGGCGAGGGCGGCATCGAGGTTGGTCTCAGGGATGAGGGAGATGCCCTCGCCAGAGATGCCCAACCGCGAAGCCCGTAGCTTCACCTGGCGTGCAGACTCTTCACCACAGACGTAGGCGACGGTCCGGCCTGCGGTCGCGAGCCTGGCTGCCGCCTGGAGCATGAGGGTTGACTTGCCGATGCCCGGGTCGCCACCTACGAGAACGAGGGCACCGGCGACGAGTCCACCGCCGAGCACGCGATCGAGCTCTGGGATCTCGGTTTGCATGCGCTCCCCGGCATCGTCTGGCACGGATTCAAGCGGGACCGTTCGCGCGGGTATGGCAGTTATGCCGCGACGGTTGGCGCCAGGCGTTGGGCGAGCGGAGGAGGCGTACTGTTCGAGGCTGTTCCACGCCTGGCATTCGGCGCAGCGTCCGACGTAGGCCACTGTCTCCCAGCCACACTCCCGGCAGCGGTAGCCTCGGGCGCTCTTTGGTGGCACTCAGTTCGCCTCGGCTGCTTTTTCGAGGAACGGCTTCACCGTGGCGGCGAGCGCGTAGTGTTCGGGCTTTTGCAGATAGGGGTCGCGGGCGAGCACCTGTGCGGCCATCCCGCGCGCCTGAAGGAGCAGTTCACGGTCAGTGAGGCGGGCGACGCGGAGCATGGTGTTGACGCCGCTCTGGAGTTTCCCCCAGGTCTCGCCTTCGCCGCGCATCGCGAGATCGACCTCGGCGAGCTTGAAGCCGTCGGTCGTGTCCACCATCGCTTCCAGCCGATCGGTAGCGTCAGGGCCAGGATCTTCTTCGCTGCTGAAGAGCAGGCAGTAGCTTTGCTGCTCGGAGCGGCCAACGCGGCCGCGGAACTGGTGCAACTGGCTAAGCCCGAAGCGCTCGGTCCCTTCGATCACGATGACCGTAGCGTTGGGCACGTCGATTCCCACCTCGATGACGCTGGTTGAGACGAGCGCGTGCGACTCGCCGCGCCCGAATCGGCCCATGATTTCGTCCTTCTGCCTGGCGTTCATACGTCCATGCAGAAGGTCCAGCCGGTAGCCACGCAGTGGACCGTTGGTGAGGTGCTCGAACTCCTCCTCCGCGCTGCGAACATCGAGTGTTTCCGATTCTTCCACCAGGGGACAGATGATGAACGCCTGCTCGCCAGCATCGAGCCGCTTGCGAATGAATTCGTAGGCGGCGGCGCGCTCGTGCGGCTGATACCAGCGCGTCTTCACCGGCTTTCGCCCGGGCGGCATCTCGTCAATCGTCGAGACTTCGAGATCGCCGTAGACGGTGAGCGCGAGTGTCCGCGGGATGGGCGTGGCGGTCATCACGAGAAGGTGGGGGTTCAACCCCTTCTGCCGGAGTTTGGAGCGCTGCATGACGCCGAAGCGGTGCTGCTCATCGACGACGGCGAGAGCGAGCCTCGGGATCTGAACGCCCTCCTCGAGGAGGGCGTGTGTGCCGATGATGATGTCCGCGCCGCCATGGGCGGCATCGCTGCGGATCTGTTCTTTCTGGGCGGCCGTGAGCGAGCCCGTAAGCAGCAAGACGCGGATCGGGCGGCCGAGCCACGGAGGAACAAACACACCCGCGAGGGCACCGTTCTCTTCACCCCCGAGCAGTCGCGCCAGAGACCGGTAGTGCTGTTCGGCCAGTATCTCGGTAGGCGCCATTAGCGCCGCCTGGTAGCCGGAGGCGACGGCGGCGAGCATCCCAGCGAAGGCCACCACCGTCTTCCCCGAACCAACATCGCCCTGCAAGAGCCGGAGCATCGGGTGCGTGCGCCGCAGGTCATCGAAGATCTCGGCCAGACAGCGCTCCTGCGCGCCGGTCAGGGGGAACGGGAGGGAATCGAAGAATGGCTGTTCTTGAGGGCCAAGCTCGATGAACTGCGATTGCTCGCCTTGCTGCCACTCGGCGCGGCGCATTAGGACCGCCACCTGAATCGCGAGGAATTCACCGACGGCCAGGCGCTGGCGTGCGACTTCCGCGGCGGCGAGCGACGACGGATAGTGGTACGTCTGAATCGCCTCGGCCACAGCTGGCAGTTTCGTGGACTCGCGCAGCCAGCCGGGGACGGGGTCTGCGACCCGGGTGGCGAGCTGATCGACGGCCGCTTTGACAGCACGGCGAATCGTGCGTTGTCCGAGACCGGCGGTCGAGATAGACCGGTATCAGGCGCGCGGCGTGATCGAGTTCGTCATCCAAGGGTTCGAACTCTGGGTTCTCCATCTGAAGGCGGCCGCGGAAGTCTTTGACGCGCCCAGACACAACGACCTGCATGCCTTCCTTCAGCGTCCGAGCGATGTAGCCCCTGTTGAACCAGACGACTCGGAGGCTCCCAGTCGAATCGGTGAGCACCGCTTGCGTGCCCTTCACGCGCCGACTCCAACGGATCTCAGAGACAGCGAACACAGTGCCGACAATCGTTTGCGGCGTTCGAGCCGGTTCAAGCTGGGCGATCTTCCGCATGTCGGAGAAATCGTTGAATCGGCGCGGAAAGAGGAAGACGGCGTCGGAGGCGGTTGCCACACCGAGCTTTTCGAGCTTTTCGGCGGCTGACTTGCCAATCCCCGGGAGGTGCGCGACTGGTGAATCCGGGCGAAGGGTCCCGGAGACGCGTATCGGAGCGATGGGCGGAGCGGCCCCGGACGTCACCGGAGCCACTGCCTGCCCGGTCTTGCTCGCGCGCTTCGCACCGGTCACCACGGTGACAGGAGCGGCGCGGCGGGCTGCCAGGGCGGGCGAATCCTGCGACGGCGGCCGCCGTTCGAGCGGAACGCCGCTTTCTGAAGAACGACCTGCCCCGGGGGTCAGCGCGCGAATCGTGGCTTGCACCCACTCCCGGCGGGCGTCTTCCTGAAGCGAGCGGTAACCAGTGGCGGGGAGGGCCGCAACTCGCGATGCGAGCGGACCGTTCGCCAGGAGACCGTCTTCACTCATCTGAATAAGCATCCGATCAAGGCCGCCGATCACTACCTGGTTCTGGCAGCCACGCCCCAGTTCGAGCTCGAAGACGCGGCGAACGCGGGTTGCATCGGCTTGCGTCATGGCGCTACTCCCGTTCGAGGTAGGCGATTCCCAGGCAACCCGGGCCTGTGTGCACACCCACCACTGGACCAAATTCAGCGATCAAGATCTCCGTGTGCGGGAGCGCGGGGCGCAGCCGCTCGATGAGCAACTCGGCCTGTGCACTGTCACCGCCGTACGCGACAAAGAGTGTCTTGGAGCGGGGTCGTTCGGAAGCGAGTTGGAAGATGCGCTCGATCGCCCTCGCTCTTGTGCGGACGCGTTCAATCGGGGCTACTTCGCCATCCTCCACATGCAGAATCGGCTTGATGCTGAGGAGCGAACCGACGAGCGAACTGGCGCGGCCGATGCGGCCACCGCGACGAAGAAACTCGAGCGTATCGACGACGAGGAAGACGCCGGTCCGGTCCATCGCACGGCGGGTGGCGGAGACGACCTCCTCAAGGCTCTTGCCGGCCTGCGCGGCGAGCGCGGCCTCCATCACGATCAACCCGAGCCCAAGGCTGACCTGGTACGAATCGATGAGGTCGACGTGCGTCGAATCCTTGACGACCTCACGCGCGACGGAAGCGGCGTTCAAGGTCCCGGACATTTTCGACGAGAGGTGGATGGAGACGATCTCGCTACCGTCCGCGCTCAAACGCTCGTATGCCTCCTGGAAGAGGTCGACCGAAGGCTGGCTTGAGCGAGGCAAGGGTCCGTGCCCACGGAGCCGTTCGTAGAAAGTCTGTGAGTCGATCTCCACACCATCAAGCAGCGCTTCCTCGCCAAAGAAGACGGTGAGTGGGACGACGGTGATGCCAAGTCGCTCGACAATGTCGGCGGGAAGATCGCAGGTAGAATCGGTGACGATGCGTACGGTCATAATTGTTTAGGCGCCTACTCACGAGAGTATAAGCGGAGTGGCCGCCACGCGTTAGAATAGGGACGATGAAGACGGTGAAGATTGCCCCCTCGATCCTGACAGCGGACTTCGGGCGGCTGGCCGACGAAGTGCGGGCGGCGGAAGCGGGCGGCGCGGACTGTCTCCACCTCGACGTGATGGACGGGCGCTTCGTGCCAAATATCACCTTCGGCCCCACGCTGGTAGAGGCGTTGCGGAGGGTGACCTCGCTCCCGTTCGATATCCACTTGATGGTGGTCGAGCCGGAGCGCCAGATCGACGCATTCCGCGATACGGCGGACACGATCAACGTGCACATCGAGGTTTCTCCGCACATTAACCGGACGCTGGACAGCATTCGCAGGCTTGGAAAGCGGGCGGGAGTATGCATCAACCCGGGCACACCGGTTGCGGCAATCGAAGAGTCTTTCCCGAACGCCGACCAGGTGATGGTGATGACCATCAATCCCGGCTGGGGGGGCCAGCAGCTGATTCCTGGACAGCTTGAGAAGGTGCGGCGCATCCGGTCGCTCCTGGATGCCGGCGGCTTCGGCGCAGAGATTGAAATCGACGGTGGCGTAAAGGTGGGAAACATCGCGAACTGCGTGGCCGCCGGAGCGAACGTGTTGGTTTGCGGCAGCTCGGTTTACAACGCCGAGAAGGGCGTAGCGGAGAGTATTGCTGCGTTGCGGGCAGCGTTGAGCCGCTGACCATGCCCATCATCCGAGCCATCGCTCGCGTGATCATCCGGAGAGGGAACACGGTCCTCATAGCGGAGCACACCACCCATGGCCGGATTTCCTACCGGCCAGTGGGCGGGGGCATCAAACCCGGGGAGCGGGCGATTGAGGCCGCGCGTCGGGAGATTTTGGAAGAACTCGGAATTGCGCCGCAACAGTTCCGGCTGCTTGGCGTACTCGAAAACATCTTCACAATCGAGGGTAAACTCGGGCACGAAGTGGTGTTCACCTTCGAAGCGGATTGGCCAACCGAGGTCGAGTGTGGCGAAGTAGTGATGGGCGAAGAAAGCGATGGCAGCCACTTTGAGTGCCGCTGGCACCGCATCACCGACCTAGCCGAGTTCGCACATCCACTCTATCCAGAGGGTCTGCTTGAGCTCCTGACCAGGAGCGGTTGATGGCACGATGGCGGCGGCATCGTCATCTAAGGCCACGAGGCGAACGGCGAGCAAGGGACTTACACCCCAGGCGAGAACCCGAATCCGAACCCCGACACGACCAGCAGTCCAATGTCTCAAGCAACGGCCAGAGGAGGCATCCGGTGCGGCTTAGAAACCCTTGAACTGGGGTTCGCGCTTCTCCACGAAGGCGCGCGGGCCTTCCTTCGCATCTTCGGTTGTCTGAGCGATGAACATCGCCATCTGGGCCATGTCCAGGTGCTCATCGAACGGCAGGTTGGCGGAGCGGTAGACGAGTTTCTTCATGAGCTGGACAGCGGTCGCCGGACCTCTGGCAATCTGCCTTGCGTACTCGGTGACTCGCGGCATCAGTTCATCGGGTTCGTAGACAGCCATCAGGTAGCCCATTTCGAGCGCTTCCTGGGCAGTGAACATCTTGCCGGTCCACATCATATCGAGCGCGCGCTGCGTGCCGACGATGCGGGGGAGCGTGTAGGTGCCGCCGTCCCCGGGGATGAGCCCCATGCGCACGTATGTCATCCCGACGCGAGCGGTGCTGCTGGCGAAGCGAATGTCGGCCATGGTCGCCATGTCCATGCCAGCGCCCGCGGCGGCACCGTTGATGGCGGCGATATAGGGCTTTTCCAGCTGGATCAGCGCCCGTGGGATGGGGTGGACGCGGTCACGAAGACTGTGGCGGCGGGTTGCCACGGACGCTTCGGAGCGGAGGATGCCACTGCCGCCTGCTTCGGCGGCGACGTTCATGCCACTGCAGAAGCCGCGGCCGGCGCCGGTGATGATGATCGCGCGGACCCCGCGGTCGTGATCGGCGGCAACGATCGCCTCGTGCCATTCGGTGAGCATCGCGTCATCGAAGGCGTTGAGCCGCTCGGGCTTGTTCAGAGTGATGGTGGCGACGCCTTCCTGGACGTCGTAGAGGATCGCTTCGTAGGCCACTTGCGTCTCCGTACCCGGAATCTCGGGCGGTGTTCCGCATTCTACGCGGCGAATGCCTGCGGCGAGATGGCAAGCGTTGGGAACTCGGCGAGCACTTGCCCGTCGTTCGTCACGAGAGGGGCGCCGAGCGCGAGAGCAACGGCGACGAACTCGAGGTCGTAGGCGGTGCAGGTCGACAATTCGATGAGGGACAGGACTTCCGCCACGTCTGGCGCACGCTCTCCGAAGAGGAAAGCCTCAGCTTCGAGGAAGGCCTCCAGGGCGCGTTCGTAGGTGAGGTTGCCTCGCCGGATCTCGCCAGCCATCACGCTCCGGAACTCGCTGCGCCACAGTGACGTTGTGTACCAATCGCTGTCGACGGCCGCCACTCGTTTGGCAAGCTCAGCGAACGGGCCGCGGGTCGTGAGGTAGACGAGCATTTGCGTATCCACCACGATCACGGGCGCCCTTCCTCGATCATCGCTTTGACGTGTTCGTGATCGATCCAGATACCCTCAGAACGCTGTCGTTGGTGAAAAGCCTCGAGTCTGGCGAACGCGGCGGCCTGTTGGGCAGGCGTGCGAGGTTGGGTGGTTGCCGACGCGAGACACTCGATTGCCTCCTGATTGAGGCTGCGTCGATGGGCGGCCGCCTGCGCCTTCAGTCGCTGGTAAAGGTCGTCGGGGACGTTCTTCAGAGTGAGAGTAGCCATGCATCCATTATGCACCCGAAATGGATGCATAATGGATGCGGTCCTACGAGGGCGGGCGGTACATGCGGATTTCGCGGCTCTCAGTAAGCCAGGGCGAGAGCTTGCGCCACGGCCGCCCGGCGAGGAGGCCGCCATCAACGACCATCGACTGGCCGGTCACCCACTTCGAGTCATCGCTGGCGAGGAAGAGCACCATGTTGGCGATGTCCTCGGGTTCGCCAGAACGGGCCAGGGGCTGGATCTCGCGGTTGGAGGTGCGAAGCCTGTCTACCGCCGCCTCGACGCGGTCCGGTTCGGCCGTGGAGATCGGCCGGCCGGCGGCCAACGGTGTGGCGATGTAGCCGGGACAAACGGCATTCACACGGACATCGAACTCGGCGAGTTCCAGTGCGGCAGCTTTGGTCATCATCACGACGCCGGCCTTGGCGACACTGTAGAGCTGGTTGCCAATGCCCGCTTCGAACGCGCAAACGCTGGCAGTGTTGATGATGCTCCCGGAGCCTTGCGCCTTCATCACCGGTGAGGCGTGCTTGATCCCGAGGAAGATGCTTTTGAGCAGGACATCCATAGTCACGTCGTAGTCTTCGACGGAGGTCTCATCGAGTGGGCCGGAGGCCCCACCAAAGCCGGCGTTGTTGTAGAGCACGTCCAGCCGCCCCCACGCTTCAACTGCGTTGCCAATAGCTGCGGCAACGCTTGCTTCGTTCGCGACGTTGCAGGCAACGGACCGCGCGGAGTTGCCCAACTGACTTGCGAGATCCGCCGCCACGCCTTCCTGCAAATCGGCGATCAGCACACGGGCGCCTTCCTCCACGAAGAGCCTCGCGGTCGCCGCGCCGATGCCGCTAGCCCCTCCGGTAATGACCGCCACCTTGCCTTCCATGCGTCCCATTCAACCCTCCAACCCGGTTGCCATCGAAGCCGACACCGGCTGGCGCGATTCTACGCGGAACTGCCGGGCACCGATCCGTTCGGCCCTGGTGAGCCATGAGGGCACTGCGAATGGTACTTTTGTAAACACGCTGCGATGGCCGCGCGGATAATCCGCGAACAGCTAGAGTAGCGAGTCCCGGCGCACGAATGCCGCGTCGCTTTCCCGAGGAGATACTCATGGCCCGTCCTGTCGTCCAACCCGTCACCCGAGCACTTCTGGAGGCTGGCCAGAGCGTCTGGCTGGATTACATCCGGCGCGGCCACATCCAATCCGGCGCGCTCGCGAAGATGGTGGAGGACGGCTGGATCACGGGCATGACATCTAACCCCTCGATCTTCGAAAAAGCGATAGCCGGGTCATCTGACTACGACGAGGCGTTAGCGGCGCTTGCCAGCCAGCAAGGGATCACGCCATACGATGCGTTCGTCTCGCTTGCGGTGGAAGACATTCGAGCTGCCGCCGACGTGCTGCGACCGATCTATGACCAGACGTCAGCCAAGGACGGCTATGTCTCCTTAGAGGTTCCACCGGGGATCGAGCGTGACACGGCGGCGACGGTGTCAGAAGCGAAGCGGCTGTTCGCCCTGGTCGACCGGCCGAATGTGATGATCAAGGTTCCGGGCACACCCGAGGGGAACCGCGCCGTGGAGGAGCTGATCGCTGACGGGACGAACATCAACATCACCTTGCTCTTTGGCGCCTCCGCTTACGGGCAGGCGGCTGAGGCGTACATCGCCGGCCTTGAGCGGCGGCTGGCGAAAGGGCTACCGCTGGCTGGGATTGCGAGCGTCGCGTCGTTCTTCGTCTCCCGCGTGGATACGGCGGTTGATGCGTTGCTCCCCGAAGGATCGCCGCTGTTGGGCAAGGCGGCCGTCGCGAACGCGCGACACGCCTACTCTCTCTTCCAGAAGTTCTTTTCCGGCCCACGCTGGGAGAAGCTGGCGGAGGCTGGGGCGATGGTTCAGCGACCGCTCTGGGCATCCACAGGGACGAAAAACGCCGCATATTCGGACATTCTCTATGTGCAGGAACTGATCGCCGCGGAGACAGTCAACACCATGCCAGAAGCAACACTGCTGGCGGTTCTCGACCATGCCAAGGTGGCGGACACCATTGCCCCGAACCTGGCCCGGGCTGAAGAGGAGTTGGCCGCGCTGGCCAAGGCTGGCGTCGACCTCGACGCTGTGACAGGGAAGCTCCTGATCGACGGGCTCGCAGCGTTCGACAAGGACTTTCAGAAGCTGCTCGGGCAGGTCCAGGCTGCACTGGCACGTGCGCGTGTTGGCCCGGCGCCATCCTTCGAGAGCCTTGGCACACTCGGCCCTGCCGTTAAGGCGCGGCTCAAGTCCTTACAGTCGGACAAGGTCGTTGCGCGAATCTGGGAGCGGGACCACACGGTTTGGAAGGATGACCCCACAGAGCTCAGCAACCGCCTCGGCTGGCTCACCGTCGGCGATGACCTAGCCACTGAGACCGGGGATCTGAAGCTGTTCGCCGAAAGTGTCGCTGGGCACGGCTACAACACGGTGGTGCTGCTCGGTATGGGCGGGTCAAGCCTCGCCCCTGAGGTGTTGTTCTCAACGTTCGGTTCGGCGCCGCGGGCTCTCACTCTCAAGGTGCTCGATAGCACGGATCCCGAGCAGATCCTCGCGGTCGAAGAGTCGATCGACCTCGAGAAGACGCTCTTCATCGTGGCCAGCAAGTCTGGCGGCACCATCGAAACACTCAGTCAGTTCGGGTACTTCTGGGAGAAAATTCCGGACGGACGTCATTTCGTCGCGATCACTGACCCGGGCACGGCGCTTGCCACTCTCGGCCGCGAGCGCAACTTCCGGCGGGTCTTTGAGAACGAGCCCGAGATCGGTGGACGATATTCAGCGCTCAGCCACTTTGGGATGGTCCCGGCCGCACTGATCGGCGTTGACGTTCAGCGCTTGCTTGATCGGGCCCACGACATGGCGAGCGCTTGCGCGACAGCCGTTCCTGCCGTTGAAAACGCCGGCGCCTGGTTGGGCGCAGTAGTAGCGGAGAGCGCCCTCGCTGGAAAGGACAAGCTGACTCTCGTGCTTCCAGGGGAGCTCTCCACGCTGGGTTATTGGATCGAACAGCTCGTGGCGGAGTCAACTGGTAAGGAGGGCCGTGGCATCGTCCCAATCGAAGGCGAGGCGCTGGGTGACCCATCTGTGTACGGGGATGACAGGCTCTTTGTAGCGATCGGTGACAATGTCGCACTCGGCCCGCTCGAAGCGGCCGGACATCCTGTTGTGCGGCTACCGTACACCGACCCCTATCAGTTGGGCGGGGAGTTCTTCCGGTGGGAGTTCGCAACCGCCATCGCTGGCCAGATCCTGCAGGTCAACCCGTTCGATCAGCCGGACGTGCAGGCGGCCAAGGATGCGACGGCCGCGATCCTTAAAGGCCAGGCGGCCAACGCCACGACAGCGACCCTTGCCGAAATCCTCGCTAATGTGAAGGCCGGGGACTACGTCGCAATCACAGCCTTTCTCCCCCGGAACGCCGAAACGATCGCCCAGCTTGATGCCGTCCGACTGGCGCTCCGTGACCGCCTTCGCGTGGCCACGACTGTCGGTTTCGGCCCCCGATTCCTGCACTCAACTGGCCAGCTGCACAAGGGCGGGGCCAACAACGGCGTCTTCATCCAGGTGGTAGCTGAAGAGCAGCCGGATATCCCGATTCCGGGCAAGACATACACATTCGGGCAGCTGAAGGCAGCGCAGGCGTTGGGCGACCTGGCCTCGCTGACGGGTCTGGGGCGACGAGCGACGCGCGTCACGCTCCGCGAACTTCAGGACGAGTTGGCCCTGCGACCGTGAATGACAACCACGCCACCGGCGCGACAACCATGGGGCCGATGACGCTCGCGATTGTGGGGCAGGGCCGCATGGGTGCAGGCATGGCGAAGCGCCTGCGGAAGGGCGGGCACGAGGTTGTTGCCTACGACCGAAATCCTGACGTGTCGGACGTCGTTTCGCTGCAGGAGATGGTGAAGCGGTTGCCTTCGCCCAAGGTGGTCTGGCTGATGGTCCCTTCGGGGGCGATCACACAATCGACGCTGGAAGAAGTAGCGGTGCTGCTTTCGGCCGGAGACATCGTCATCGATGGCGGGAACAGCTACGTGAAAGACACCGTTCGCCGCGGGAAAGAGCTGGCGGCGCGGGGTATCAGGTTCCTGGACGTCGGCACTTCTGGGGGAATCTGGGGATTCGAAAACGGCTTCTGCCTGATGGTGGGCGGAGACCGCAAGGTGTTTGAGCACGTCGAGCCAATCTTGAAATCGCTGGCGCCAGAAGACGGCTATGCCTATGTCGGCGGCGCGGGCGCAGGGCACTATTCGAAGATGGTGCACAACGGCATTGAGTACGGGATGCTGCAGGCGTACGCGGAAGGCTTCGACTTGCTGCAGGCCGCGGACGAGTACGACTTCGACCTCCACCAGATTTCGGCCCTCTGGAACCACAGCAGCGTGGTCCGAAGTTGGCTGCTCGAACTCGCCGAACGCGCGTTTGAGGCAGACCCGAAGCTCGACGACCTGAAGGCGTACGTCGATGACTCTGGCGAGGGCCGCTGGACGGTGCTGGAGGCTGTGGAACGCGGGGTCAACGTGGGCGTGCTGGCACAGGCGTTGTTCGCGCGGTTCACCTCGCGTGAGGAGAATCCGTTCTCGATGCGGGTCATTGCCGCCTTGCGCAACGAGTTCGGGGGGCACGCCGTGAAGCGCCAGTGAGCCTCGACCAACCTTCGGCGCAAGACATCATCATCGTCGGTGCGTCCGGGGACCTGGCGCGGCGAAAGCTGCTGCCCGCGCTCTACGATCTCCAAGTCGGCGGTCTGTTGCCTGCTAAAGGCGCGATCATTGGGTACGCACGCGGCGAACTCAGCGACGCCGAGTTCCAAAAGCTGGCCTATGACGCCGTCAAACAGTTTTCGCGAGCGAAAGTGACGGTTAAAGGCTGGTCGGCGTTCGCCAAGCGGCTTTCGTACGTCTCGGGGGCGACAGAGGGTCTACCGGGAGTGACGCGACGCTGTGCCCTCCCGGAGCGGCTCATCTATCTGGCAATCCCGCCGTCATCCTTTGCAACAACCATCCGCGCACTCGGTGAAGCGGAATTGGTCAAAGGCACTCGTTTGGTCATCGAGAAGCCGTTCGGCCACGACCTCGCAAGCTCCCGTGAACTGGATACGACCGTCCACTGCGTGTTCGCAGAGCAACAGGTCTTCCGCATTGACCACTACCTGGGCAAAGAGACTGTGCAGAACATTCTCGTGTTTCGCTTCGGGAACTCGGTGTTCGAGCGGGTGTGGAATCGCGACGCGATCGACCACGTCCAGTTCACTGTTGCTGAGTCGATCGGGATCGAAGGGCGCGGCGCGTTCTACGAAGAGACTGGCGCGTTGCGGGATATCCTTCAGAACCACGTACTCCAGGTACTTGCAATGTTGACGATGGAACCGCCGCCCTCATTCGCGCCGGAGGCGGTGCGGGATGAGAAATACAAACTCTTCCAGGCGATGCGTCCGTTGACGCCCGGCGATATTGTGCGCGGCCAGTACGCCGCCGGAAGTGTGAACGGGAAGCGAGTGCCCGGGTACCGCGAGGAAATGGGCGTGAACGCGAACTCCCAGACCGAGACATTTGCTGCGCTGCGGCTGCACATCGATAACTGGCGGTGGTCGGGTGTGCCGTTCTTCCTGCGTACTGGGAAAAGGCTGCCGCAGCGCCGCACGGAAGTGACAGTGGTTTTTCGCAGTGCTCCGGTACCGTTTTTTGCAGGAACCGGCGTGGACGCGCTCGATCCGAACGTGTTGACCATCTCCATTCAGCCAGAAGAGGCGATCCAGTTTGAGTTTCTCGCCAAGGTGCCGGGCCCGCAGATTGCCGTGCAACAGGTTGACATGGGCTTCTGCTACGACGAGGCGTTCAAGGTGCAGCCCGCTGAGGCCTATGAGCGACTCCTGCACGACGCTATGGATGGCGACCAAACACTATTCGCACGCGCGGACAGCGTCCATCGGACGTGGGAGGTGGTCGAACCGCTTCTCCGTGCCCTGCCTGCGGTGCACCTCTACCCCGCAGGCAGCTGGGGCCCGCCCGAGGCGGACACATTCATAGCTCCCCGTGCCTGGGGCGCGCAGTAGCTAAGCGGTCATCGACACCGATGCCCTCATGGCTGCGAGGTTCGGGCCGTCGCTCTCCGGTCGCTTCTCAAGGGTATTGCGGCTTGCGGAAGCAGCC
>JBDTVB010000004.1:0-15877 GCA_040007415.1 Anaerolineaceae bacterium | reverse complement strand
GGTTCTGGACGTACTGGTACTTGATTTCGAAGCCGGCGCCCTTGCCGGCTGCTTCCATCAGCTTCTTCGCCTCGGCAACGTTGTACTTGAAGAACTCGCCGGTAGCACCGATGTCCTTGCCCTGCGGGTCCAGCCAGAAGCGGCTGAAGCCAGCAGGCATGAGGTTGTTCCAGCCTGATTTCACATCCAGGCCGGCGGCCTTCAGTTTCTTGATGTTGTAGCCAAGGTCAGTGAGGGCGTCGCGATCCAGGCACATCGAAATCGCCTTGCGGACACGCGGGTCGGCAACCGGCGAGGCCGGGTCGGCGTCGAAGTAGAAGAAGCTGAGTAGGCGAGGAAGCTCACCGTAGAGCTGCACGCCCTTCACCTGATCGCGTGTGCTGACGAGGTCTTCGGCGTTGATGTCGGTCACATCCAGGTTGCCGGCCAGGAACTGCGCCTTGCGGTTGGCATACTCCGGGATGATCGAATGTTCGATGCCATCCATCAGCGGATAGCCCTTTTCGTACCAGTCCGGGTTCTTCTTGAAGACGAACTTCTCGCCCGGCTTGTAGGAATCGAAAATCCATGGACCAGAACCGATCATCACCTTGGCAGGATCGAACTTGCCGTCGGCCTCAGTCGGCATGACCTGGAGGAGGTTGGTGTCGGCGAGAATATCGAGGAAGGCCGCGTTCGGCGCCTTCAGTGTGAAGACTACCGTGGAGGCGTCTGGGTACTCGGCTTTGTCGACGAAGGCGAGTTGCGTGGCGTTCGTGTTGGTGGCGGCGGTGGCGCGGCCCCAGGAGAACTTCACATCGTCGGTGGTGACCACCCGGCCGTTGACCGGCGCCACGTTGTGGAACTTCACGCCGGGACGCAGCTTGATCGTGTACTTCAGGCCGTCCGGGCTCGCCTCGGAACTGACTGCAAGGTCTCCCGTCGGAAGGACACTTGCAAAATTGATCGATGGATCCGTCTTGTACTTGTACAGGCGGCTGTAACTAAACGTGGTCTCTTCTTTGGTTTGGAAGCTGAGGTTGCCGTAGGGGTCGATGGAGGGCGGGTCGCCGCTCCGAGGGGCCTTGTAGACGCCCCCGCGCTTGACGCCGGCGAATGGGTCAGCGGCGGTAGGTGACGCGGCCGCTCCGGGAGTCGCTGTGGCGAGCGTCGTCAAGCCACCCTTGTCATCGTCATCGCCGCAGCCAACGAGCGCGAGGCCCGCGGCGCCAACGCCGGCGGCGCCTGCCGCGCCGATGAAGCGGCGGCGGCTGGTGCGTCCCTGCCAATACTTGTCCCAGTAATCTGCCATAAATTCCCCCTGTGGTTTCCGTGAAAGTGGGTTTCCTGGGAACGGTACGTTCACCGTCGCCCATAGGATTGCTCTATGCCCGATATGTACAGGCATAGCGTCCACATGTGTTTACCTGCGATTTGCCCGAGTGTCAACTTTCGCGGCTTCGACTACGGGGGCAATAGCTGGCACTTAACCGGGCCGAGGGAGCACCCCGGCTGGTCGTGCAATCGGTTGGTAGGCGCGGTACGGAAACGAACATCAGCCCGGGCCGCCGTCAGCCCGGTAGCGCGTGATATTGAGGGATCCGCCCGCGGCTCGTTGGTCTCCTTCACCTTGCGAGCCAACTGGCGAACCCCTCCTCAGTGAACAACCCTTGCGGGAATGACGGCTAGGCTTTGTCGCTCCAACGGAACGGGAGTTCTTCCGTTGGCGGACCGTAGGGGATGGATTGGTAGAGCACGTTCTTGATGTACGGGGCGTGCCCTTCCCAGGTGGTGGCGGCGCCTGCCTGGCTGGGTACGTAGTACATCTTCTCCGCGTTTTTGCGCTGGATGTCCCAGAAAAGCGCCTTGCGCTTCTCTTCGGTGGGGGCAGCCTGCTGGTCGTTCGCGAGCTTGGTGAGCTCGGCGTCCTTCACCTTTCCGTGGTTGAGCGGGTTATCGGTGAATTGGCGCAACGGGTAAGAACCGCTCTCGGGGAACTGGGATTCATAGCCGAAGGCGATCCCCTGGAAATTCCCGGTGAACGTCTGCGTGATGTACTTCGCGCTGTAGTCCTGGATCTCGACTTTCGCCGTGATGCCGATGCTCGCGAGGTACCCGATTTGGGCCTCGGCGATCGCGTCGAACGAGGCGCCATAGCGGTTCTGGACGTACTGGTACTTGATTTCGAAGCCGGCGCCCTTGCCGGCCGCTTCCATGAGCTTTTTCGCTTCGGCGAGGTTGTACTTGAAGTACTTACCGGCGTCGCCGATGTCCTTGCCCTGGGGATCCAACCAGTACCGGGTCTTGCCGGCGGGGATGGTGTTGTTCCAGCCCGTCTTCACGTCCAGTCCTGCGGCCTTCAGCTTCTTCGTGTTGTAGCCCAAGTCCGTGAGGGCATCGCGGTCTATGCACATCGAAATCGCCTGGCGGACGCGGAAGTCTGCCACCGGCGAAGCCGGGTCGGCATCAAAGTAGAAGAAGCTGAGCAGGTTCGGAAGCTCGCCGTAGAGCGTCACGCCCTTCACCTGGTCGCGGGTGCTGACGAGGTCTTCGGCGTTGAGGTCGGTAACGTCCAGGTTGCCGGCCAGGAACTGGGCCTTGCGGTTGGCGTACTCGGGGATGATGGCGACTTCGACGCCGTCCATCAGCGGGTAGCCCTTTTCGTGCCAGTCCGGGTTCTTCTTGTAGACGAACTTCTCACCGGGCTTGTAGGAATCGAAGACCCAGGGGCCAGAGCCGATCATGACCTTGGACGGCTCGAATTTGCCGTCGGCCTCAGTCGGCATGATCTGGAGCAGCTGGGTGTCGGCGAGTATGTCGAGGAAGGCCGCGTTTGGGGCCTTCAGCGTGAACGCTATGGTGGCCGCGTCCGGGTACTCGACCTTGTCGATGAACGCCAGCTGGGAACGGTTGGTGTTCTTCTCCTCGGTGGCGCGACCCCAGGAGAACTTGATGTCGTCCGTGGTCATCGGGCGGCCGTTGACAGGCGCGATGTTGTGGAACTTGACACCTGGGCGGAGCTTGACTGTCCACTTCAGGCCGTCCGGACTCTGCTCTGCACCGGCGGCAACATCTGGCGTGGGGAGGACGCTGGCGGCCTCAGTTTTCGGGTCCGTCTTGTACTTGTAGAGGCGCGAGTAGCTGTAGATCGTGGCGCCCTTGGTAAGGAAGCTGAGGTTCCCGTAAGGGTCGATCGAGGGCGGATCGCCGCTGTTGACGTTCTTGTAGACTCCGCCGCGTTTGACACCCGCCAGCGGGTCAGCGGCGGTGGGTGAAGCGCCAGCCGCCGGGGTCGCTGTTGCGAGCGTCGTCAAGCCGCCCTTCGTGCTGTCGTCATCGCCGCAGCCAACGAGCGCAAGGCCCGCTGCGCCAACGCCAGCCGCGCCAGCGGCGCCTATGAAGCGGCGGCGGCTGGTGCGGCCCCGCCAGTACTTGTCCCAATACTCTGCCATGAACTCTCCCTCGGTATCGCGTATGGGATAAACATCACAATCGGCAACACAAGGAGGCACGGCCACTCGACCGGTCTGTGTGGGCCAGGTGGCCAATTCGGAGGGGAGGTGCGGACTATCCGTTTCGTGGCGCGGCGGCCAACCTGGGGGATCACCCTTGCGCACGGGACGGCTGTAGAGGCCACCTTGCCGGCGAGACGCGTTCGACTAAAAGTCGCCCGGCGCGACCTGCAGGCAGGTCAGCCCCATTGCCCGCCACATCTCCACCACCTGGTTTCGGTCGTCCAGCACGAAGAGCACCTCGAACCGTCCGCGGCTGTGGGCGTCGAACAGCTCTGTCTTGATGATCGCGTCCTTGCGGAAGTCTTTGGTGCGGCGCATGTGGAGCGCTGCGTAGGGGATGCCGTGATGGACCAGCCATTGCTCAGTTGGACGCCGGAAGCGGGCTTCGCGGCCCGTCAGCAGGATCACGGCCACCTCCATGCCTGCGTAAGTTCGGACGATGTGGGCGATCGGCTCGTTCAGGGCGTCGTTGAGGCAGGTGCTGGCGTCGTAGGGGCTGCGGCCGTTGAGGTGGGCCAGGGTGCCGTCAAGGTCGCAGATGATCGCCGGCGGGAGCGGATCAGGCATCAAGCAGGTGCCCTCGGACGGAGGCGAACTCCGCTTCGGTCACGCCCTGGGTGGCGAGGTAGTCGGCCGCGGTGCCGTACTTCGTGCGCAGGAGCCTCATGAACTCCGCCATCTTTTCTGGCGGTGTGGCGAGGCGGGCGCGAATCTCGGCGTCGGTGCCTTCAAGCACGCGGCCGGTGGCGCGCAGGTACTCGATGAGTGCTTCGATGCTGTTGTCGCTGAGCCCGTATTCGGCGGCGATGTCCGCTTCGCTCACGCCAACCACATCCATGACGAGTGCGAGGAGGACGCCCGTACGGTCTTTGCCGGCGGTGCAGTGGACGAGCACGGGATACGATGGCGCCTCAGCGAACAGGCGAAAGGCCCGGGCGAAGCGCTCGCCTGCCATCCCCAGGTAGTGCAGGTAGCGCCCGCCGGAGATGCCGGGGCCGTAGAGCCCGTTCAGTTCAGCCGTGACGTCCAACTGGGCGGTCGTCTCCGAGAAGATCGAAATCGGGACGACGCGGTCCGCGAGGCCGTGGTCCTGCGAAACGCCGGTCAGCTCGTCCGGGTGACGCAGGTCGATCACAGTCTGGACGCCGAGGGAATCGCGCAGCCAGGCGGCATCCGCGGCGGTCATGCGCTCCAACGCGCCGGAACGGTAGACGGCGTGCGCCCTGAAGTGCGCGCCGCCTTTTGCAGGGTAGGGGGCGATGGAGCGGAAGTTGTGGATGCCTTCGGGTTGGAACGTGGGGGTTGTCATGGTGAGCCCATTTTGGCAGGGGATTGCTAAAAGAGTATGAAGGGGCCGCGCAAGCTGACGGCAACGATGCGGTAGCATCCTCCTCGTGAAGATCCTTGTCCTCGGCAACAGCGACACAGCGGGGATGTTCGCAGGGGCAAGCACCTGGCCGCGGGTCGCTGCCGAGCTCGTCTACGGGCAAGGCGTGGCTGTGACGGAGTTCAACGATGTGTCGTTTTCCGCCGTTGGCGCTCTTGGCGCGGCGTTCGCGGAGCGCAAGGTGCGGGAGCTGGAGCCCGACCTCGTCATCCTGCCGATCGGGACCTGGCCGTACTCAGTCGGATTCGTCTGGGTGCAGGTACGGGAGCGATTCGGAGTGCGGGCGGCGAAACTCTACCAACGGCTCGAACGCAGTTTCGAAACCCGCACGGGGAGCGGAGGCGGTTCTCCGAGTCCGAGCAAATCGACGATCAATCGCGCCGGGCGGAGGTTCGCCCGTACGCTCATTGGCGCGCGTCCACTCACGACGCAGGAAGAGCTGACCGAGAACTACCGCCAGATTCTGCGCGCGATCGCACGGATTGAGGCGGTCGAAGTCCTCCTCGTGGACTACCCGGCGGAGACTGGCCCGCTAGCCAAGAAGAAGCTCTCGACTCCCGCCCGGCGAACGCGCTTCCTGGCGGATATCCGGGAAGAGGCCGAGGCGCATCACTACCGGTTGCTCGTTGCGGACGACGCGTTCGCGGCTCATCCGGAAGGCAGCCTGATTACGCCGGACGGCTTTCATCTGAACGAAGCGGGCCACCGTGTCCTCGGCGACGCAGCGGCGGCGGTGATCATGGAAGGCGCCGCCGCCCGGCATTGAGGCCCCCCGCGAAGAAGGGCGCCCCGTGTGGGGACGCCCTTCGTTCGAACCCTTGACTGATGCGACGGACTACGGCCGGACGCCGGTCAGCTTGGCCAGCTTCACCGTGTTGAAGAGCGCGAGGCTGGCGTACCACTTCACGCGCACGCGGCTCGCGTCCTTCGTTTCCAGGCTGCCAACGCGTTCGACGGTGAGGCCGCCCGGCGCGGTCAGCCCGCTGAGTGCGCCATCGCCGAACTGCATGACGTAGACGGTGGTGCAGTCGGTGCTGGTGCCCTGCGTCTGGGCGTCGCTGATGTAGTCGTTGATGCCGATCGGGATGCCGTCGTAGAACTGCAGCATCTGGCCGAATTCGTCGCGGTCCGCTTCGAGGAACGAACCCGAGGCGCGAGCGAGGACGTTCAGGCTGCGGCGCGTGCGGCGGCTCATGAGCAGCAGGTCTGGCTTGCCGCCCTTCACGGCGTCCACCAGCTCATCCAGCTTGGCCAGTGAAAGAGTGGCGCCGTTGACGCCCATGCTCACCGCCTGGCCGCCGGTTGCCAGCCGGTCGATGCCATCGAAGCTCTTGGGGTTGGTGCTGATGTTGCCGTTGACGAAGGTGTTATCGAACAGTCCCTGGACGGCTTTCGATTTGAGTTGCACGACGGCCGCTTCGAGGTCCTGGATGTTCGAACGGGTGGTCTTGAGGAAGTTATCGATATCCGCATCGCCGCCCATGACGCGCAGGTTGGCGGTCACCTGGCTGAACGTCGGGGTGTCCTCCGTCCACGTGTCACCGACATCGTAGAAGGCGGCGGTGGGGCTAGCGTTTTCGCGGTTATAGGTGAGGCCGTTGCCGACGATTTCGATGAACGGCAGGCGTTGAAGGACCGGGCTTTCGGCGGCGATCGTCTCGATGACGCCGGAAAGCAGGCTATCGTTGCTCAGTTTGGACGCCTCAACGAGCGTCAGTGGCATGGGGTGACCTCCGAGTGGATTGGAGATCACGATGCGAAGGTTTGGGCGTAGCGCGAAGGGGCGCGTGTCGCAGGCCGGGTAGCCAACACTACGCGAACCTGCGACTCACCAACTGCGACGGGTCATCCCCTTAACGCCAGCGGCCGCGGCCTCCGTAGCCAGCCAACGCCAAGACGACGACGACGATGATGATCACGACAAGCAGGTTACTCGTGAGGACGTAAGCGCCGCCGCCGAAGAGCAGGAGCAATAAGAGAAGAGCTACAAGCAGCCACATTTGGGGACTCGCTTTCCAGGCCCGCTGTTCTCGATCCGGCTGCGTTCCGCGAGCAGGTCCGGTGGGCCTTCCGCTGCCAATGATCGCTCGGCCGCCCGGCGGCGTGCAGGGTCCGGATGGCCATGATTGGCGGGCCGTTGGGCCGTCCTGGGCATTGCGCTTTGCGACCCTCTCTGTAGCGTTACGCGCATGAAGATGCGCGCCTTGCTGGTCCTGGTGGCGCTGGTGACCGTGCTCGGCGGCGCGTTCGCGGTTCACAGCGGAGCGCGCGCCAGCCGGGGCAAGGTGTTCACCGTGGAGGTGAGCGAAAGCGGCTTCAATCCCCAGGTCTGCCGCATTTCGCGCGATAACTACGTGCAGTTCAAGAACGTCGGCAAGGCACCCCGGAGGGTTATCCGCCCGGGGACGGGGGCGAACGCGGAACCGATCTTCGACAGTGGCGACCTGGCCCCGGGCCAGACCTCAAACCAGGAAGTATTCCCCCATGGCGGGACAGCCAGGTATTCCGACAAGTACCGGCCGGAGTTCTCGGTGACGATCGTTCTGCCGGTGTTTTCAGCGGAATGGGAAGACATCTGCACCCCCGTCGCGGGCGTGCCGCCGGCTGTGCCATCGTTCGGGTGCGCGGTGAAGGCGAACTGTGCGATCCTGCCCTCGCTCGCTCGCGATTCCTGAACCGGCGGTGGCCCGCACCAATGCGGCGGGTTACGGTGACTCTGCTCTTGGCGGGGCATGGGGCTGGTTGGGGTTTGTATGACGGGACGTTGGTATCGGCCGCTGCTCGCGGTCGTGGCGGTGAGCATGGCGCTCATGGGTGGTCTCTCAGTCCTCTTTTCGCACACGGCAGACGTGAAGGCCCAGCGGGATCTGTACACCGTAGAGGTGTTGGACTCGGGCTTCAACCCGCTTATCTGCCAGGTCTCGCGCTTCGATTCCGTGCAGTTCTGGAACAAGAGCAGCAAGATTGTGCACATCGTGCAGCCAGACGCCGGCGCAGCGACCAACCCGCCGATCTCGGATCTCGGGACCATCGCGCCCGGTGAGTACTCAGGACCGGTGATCAAGTCCGAGGGCGGCAACATCCACTACATCGACCTCGAAACGCCGTCGCACACGTTCACGCTGTCATCGCCTCAGCAGACGGAGAACGGGCCGGAGAACTGTTCGCCAGCGCCTCCCACGCCAACGCCAACCCTGACGCCGACGCCCGGTCCCACAAAGACGCCGACGCCGCTGGCGACGCCTACGCCCCGGCTCCCGCTCTACTGCAAGGCGCAGGCGTTGGGCGCGGTCCGCGGGAACGAAGGCTGCGCGGTTGCTCCAGGCGTGGCACGAGACGACGAGTAAGAAGGCTCGCCGCGCCCCTCAGCCGATGAGAAGGGCCCCCCGTTCGAGAGCCCCCGGCCAGCGTCCGCTACACTAGGGCCGTGTCTGACACCTGGGTAATCGTCATCGGGCTCGTCTCCGTTGCAGTCCTGATCTTCTTGAACGCGCTCTTCGTGGCGGCCGAATTCGCGCTCGTGGGCGTGCGGCGAACGCGCGTTGAGCAGCTTGCGGCCACCGGGAAGTCGCGGGCGCGCATGCTGCTCAGTTCGCTGCAGCACCTCGACCGATCGATTGCGGCCACGCAGCTCGGGATCACAATGGCGGGGCTTGCCCTTGGTTGGCTCGGCGAGCCGGTGCTGGCGCGGGTCATTGAGCCGCCCGTTGCTGCTGCCCTCGGCTTTGCGCCCGAGGCAGTGGCCCATGTGACCTCGGTGGTGCTCGCGTTTGCGGTGGTCACTGCGCTCGTGATCATCTTCGCGGAGCTGGTGCCGAAATCGATCGCGCTCAGTAACGCTGAAGGCACGGCCTTATTGCTCGCGCTTCCGCTCAATGTCTTCGGGAGGATCTTCACGCCCGTGGTCTGGCTGCTCAACCGCGCCGGGCGAGCAGTGGTGCGGCCATTCGGCATCCGGCCGGTCGGCACAGGAGACGAGACGCTCGACACCGACGAACTCGAACTCGTGATCGCGGCGAGCGCCCGAGCGGGGCTGCTCTCCACCTCCGAACTGCTGCTCGCCCGCCGCGCGCTGGAGTTCAGCGCCATCCAGGCGGACCAGATCATGGTTCCGCGCACGGAGGTCGTGGCCGTGGACTCCGAGGATACGCTCGAGGACGTGCTTGCGAAGATCAAGATGCATCGGCACACGCGTTACCCGGTGTTCGAAAACGACCTCGATCACATCCTGGGAGTGCTCGATGCCAAGGACCTCCTCGGGCTTGTCGCGCAGCACGATTCCACCGATTGGCGGCCGCTCGTCCGCCCGGCGGTCGCGATTCCCGAATCCGTCAGCGTTGAAGTTGCCGTCGCGGCGATGCGCGCCAAGCAGGTGCAACTGGTGATCCTGGTGGATGAACACGGGGGCACGAGCGGAATCCTCACCGCTGATGAGGTGCTCTACCGGCTGCTTGGACGCTGGCTGGGAAGCCGCGGCCAGAACGCTGAGAACGTCCGTACGCTGCCCGCGGGCAACCTGCTGGTCAGTGGCCTCGCCCTGATCGCAGACCTTGAGGATGCGACCGACGCAGAACTCGCGGACGAAGACTACGACACGGTTGGCGGATTCATCATGTCCCGCCTCGGGCGGATCCCCCACATCGGCGACCGCGTAGAGGTGCCGGGCTACCAGTTCCGGGTGATGGCGATGGACGGCCGCCGCGTCGATCGCGTCCTCGTGGTCAAGCTCCAGCACCCGGCGGCGGGTGGGGAAACAGCCGAATAGGCCAACCAACCGGCAGAGACCGCGACGAACAGCTAGTTGGTGCTCGATAGCCGCCCGGCGGCGATGCCGATGAAGACGCCGATGACCGTTTCGATGACGTGCGTGAGCGTCGCGCCTGCTGCCGGGTCGGCGCCACTGAGCGCGAGAGCGACGAGGCCGCCGAGGGAGAGCAGCAGCGTTGCCCCCAGCACGCTGACGATGATGGAGACCAGGCGCCCGACTGGCACTTCGTCGTCTCTCATCGTGGCGCCACGCGGCCGGTGGCGCGGCAAATGCTGGCGCGCCGCCCGGGGTGCGCCAACGCGTGGACGAACAGTCCGAAGGACGCTCGAAGGAGGACGCGGACCGCCCGGAAGCGGGGCAGGGCGCGTGGTGGAGATGCGAAAAGTGGAAGGGTCATGGCGGCGCTCCTGGAGAAGTGGTGCCATGAGCCTCCAACGATCTGCCGCTAGCACCGAGAGGAGCGTGGCAAGCCGCCGGGAGGTGTCGCGCAAAACGGAAGCCCGTAGCCCGTAATTGGAGGCGAGCGTGGCTGTCGAGCCGAACGCCCCTACGTCGCCGCTTTGGGCGCATCGGCACGGAGGGCTTCGATGCGGAACGTGTGCATGCCCTGGGCATCGTCGTACGAGTAGAGGCCTTCCTCTGGGCTAACGATGTGCGAGCCCGCCAGCTGGTGGATGCGAAGCTCGGCGGCGCGCAGTTTCGGGAACGTGCCGACGAGCTCCCAGGTGCTGCGGGAGGCGTCCTTCACGGCGACCAGCCGCCAGAGTTCGTAGGTCATTGCCATGGGTGCATTGTCGCGATCAGCTTCATGCACTGAGACTACCAGAGGCGCGCTGCGGATTCGAAAGCCGCCTGCGACGGGCGCGTTAATTCGCGGGCTTTGCTACCGCCGCTTCGAGCTGGTCGTCCGAGAGGCCCTCGAAGGAGTTCTGTGCCGCCGTATGGGCCTTTTCGACCCGGTCTCGCGCGTCGCGGTGTTCCTTCGAGCCGAAGGTATTGGTGTCGCGCGCGGTCTTGTCCAGTGCATCCAGGGCGAGCCGCCGCACGTCATCCGCGCTGCGGCCCATGAGCATTGCTATCTGGTGTTGACGGTCCATCTGAATCCTCCGGGGCCTGCTCCCATAGAGAGGATAGACGATAGACGAGAGGCGCGGGCGGGAGGCGCTAGCGGAGGAGCCGCCGCGGCGCGGTCATTGCGTAACTTTCGGCCAGCAGCCCGGCTACCTCATCCCAATCCACTCCGGCGGCGAAGCGGATCCCTACCCAGCCCTGGTGACCGACGTACTTCGGCACGAAGAAGCGCGCCGGGTTGGCGCCTATGAGCACTGACTGCGCGCCGGGTGGGGCTTTGAAGGTCAGTTCTGACTGGGCTTCGTTGATCATTGCGAAGATCTTGTCGCGCACGCGGAAGCTGGGGCTGGTGTGGCCGCCGAACGGCTTCTCCGCGGCTTCAGGGAAGGCCATGCAGATTTCACGGATGCGCTCGACCGGGTCTTCGGTCATCTCGCGTTCCTGCCAATCCGAATCGTCACGGGGAGAGTCTAGTGCACCAGTCACGCTTCGGGCCGAGAAACGGTGGCCGAGTGCTCAGGCCAGGATTGGCTGTCGCGTGGGTGTGACGCCGAGCGCAGGCCCGTGCTGATGGCGAAACCGGAACTGAGTCGCGGCGGCGCCACCGACAAGGACCGCGACGAGCATCGGCGTCGCGGGGATCGAGAGCAGGGCCATCGCAGCCACTTTGCAGACCACCATCCCGCCCCATGCGGCGGCCATGAACCGCGGCCGCGACACGAGCGCCCGACGTTCGATCTCCGGACTGGTGCTCAAGAGAAGTTGAAAACGGTAGAGGAAATCGGAAAACATGTGCAGCCTCGTGGGCATCGATTTCCACCAAGTGTGAACGCCGGCGGGGCCTTCGGCGATGGACGGCGGGTGACCGTCCGGTGGCACTTCCGCAACCCGGCATGGCCGAACTGCGAAAGCGCGACCGAAGCAATTGGGGCTACATCGCGTTGAAGGTTTCGTAGACTTCGACCATGCCGCCGGCGGCGAGGTGCGGGCAGCCCTTGGCCAGCTTCGCCGCTGCGTCCAGGCTATCGGCCTTGACGACCGAGTAGCCGGTCAGCCCGGAGGCTGCGCCATCGGAGACCGCGCCGTTGCTGGCGACGGACTTCGAGCCGCTGATCGGGTTGCCGCCATCGACGACCGCCTCGCCCATGCTGCCGAACCAGCCCATCCAGGCGGCCATCACTTTCTCGCCCTCTGCTTCGGTGGCCGGTTGTTTCGCCTCGCCCCTATAAACCAACAGGAAATTTGCCATGGTGCTACTCCTTCTCAAGTCGTGGTGCCCCGCGTGGGGACGTCTTCGTCGACGGGCCGCGCGTCATCGGCGCGGCTTCAGAGAGAAGACGAACGCAGAGTAGCCGATTCGACAGGCGGAACACGTGAAGAAACTGCAAAGGCGAGGAGGGGCAGGCGCGACTTTTGTCCCCGTTTGGACGGGCAAGGCCCCAGGGCGCCGCTCACGCCCTCACCTTTCCGCCGGTGACCGCTTAGCGGGTGGCGCTGGCGGCGCCTGCAAGCTTGCGTTGTGCAACCAGCGGGAAGGGGACGAGAACCTCCGAAAGCGTCACCGTGACCTGCGCCGCCAGGAGCGGCGTGAGCTTTGCCATGAGCTGCAGCGTCTCCGGGTCGGCCATACTCTGGGCGCGATGCGCTTCGAAGTCGGCGAGCGAAGCGAACAGCAGGGTTGTCCCAAATCGCTGAGCATCAGAGGCCATCTCCTGGCTGAAGGCGCAATCGATGCCCTTCGCCTGGAGGGCAAGCGCTCGCTTGCCAAGCAGGTCGCGCAGCGCCCCTCCCTGCCCAAGCGCCGCCGTGGCAACGATTCCCTGGACGTATTTGGGAGCGGTTGCAGCTGTTGCGGAGACCATGACATCCCAGAGCTCCACCCTTGGTTGCTGCGATTGGAGTGCGCTGATCTTCGCGAAGTAGGCCTGAGTGGCGGCGTCCTCCCGGTTCTTTTCGCGGAAGGCCTGCAGGTCGGCGAGGTTATCAAATTGGATGCCGATAGACACCCGCCCCTCGCCCGTAATCGGCGTGGAGAGGCTGGCTCGAATGCCCTGTGACTGGCGCAAACGGACCTGCTCCGTGGTGGCCTGGATGAGTTCTCGGTTTCGACCGAGCGCTGGCGTAAGGACGATTCGCTGGGTAAACACCTTCGACTTCTCCATGCCCAGATGTGGGCGGGCGTATCTTACATCGTTGCATTCGGGAATAGTGTGAAGATTTTGACACTATCACGAAACCATGTGCGGGAGGGTTGCGTGATGGTCGGTAGCTGCAAGGCAGGTGCCAGCACGGTAGCGCAGACCGAATGGCGCTTTGCGCGTTGCCCTCTGCTCTCTACGCTGCCAGCAGTGACCACGCTCTCGCCCGGCCACCGTAGCGCCCGCAGCGGGTTTGAACTGCTCGCCGCCCTGACCAGCCGCGACCTGCGGCTGCGCTACCAGGGCAGTCTTCTTGGCTGGGCGTGGTCGCTGATTCGCCCGTTCGCGCTCGGATTGGTGCTCACGTTCGCCCTCGGCAAGGTACTGGGCACGGGCATTACGGCAGTCTTCCTGCTCACCGGGCTGTTTCCCTGGTTCTGGTTCCAGGGGTCGGTGCAGGGGGCGGCGACAACCTTCGTGGGCAACGGTGGGCTGTTAAAGAAGGTGCGCTTTCCGCGCTCGGTGCTGCCCTTGAGCGTAGTCATGGGCAACACCCTCCAGTTCGTGCTCGCGCTGCCGGTGATCGCGGGCTTCCTCATCGTCAGCGGGCACAACCCGGCGTGGAGCTGGCTACCGGGCATCCCCCTGCTGTTCGCGCTGCAGCTGGCGCTGACTGCCGGCCTCGCGCTGGTCGTGGCGAGCATCACAGTCTTCTTTCGCGACCTCGAGCACATCCTCGAAGTGCTCCTCAACCTGCTCTTCTACGCCACGCCCATCATCTACTCGGCCGACAAGATCCCCTCGGGCTACACGTGGATCCTGTGGATCAACCCGCTGGCGCCGCTGCTCGAAGGGTGGCGTGCGGTGCTGTTGGACGGCGGCTGGCCGGGCCGCGACCTGCTGGCAAGCGCGGGCCTTTCGCTGGTTGCCGTGGTGGTTGGCTGGTTCATCTTCCGGCGGCTGGAGGACTCGTTCGCCGATGTTGTGTGAGCGCAGCGCGACGGGGCGAGGTGGCGGCGCATGAGCGCGCCAGTGGACACTCCTTCGCAGCCGCACGTCGCCATCCTTACGGTGACGACCAACGCTGCCGGCCACCTGGGGGCGTATTTCGATGCGCTCGATCGCGTGACCTACCGCAACCGCTCTCTCTGGATCGTGGACAACGCCTCGGCTGATGGCTCAGCGAACTTGGTGGCGCAACGGCAGCCCGCCGCCTCGATCTTCGTCAACGATTCGAACCTGGGCTTCACCGGCGCCTGCAACCGCGGCCTGGAGGCGATCCTGGCAGACGGGCGAGCGGACTACGTCCTCTTTCTGAACGACGACACCGAGGTGCGGCCCGGCTTCCTGGAACCGCTCGCGGCCCTGGCAGGGCCGAAGACAATGGTCGCCCCGGCGACGCTGCTCAGCGGCAGCCCCGGGATGCTGGACGATTCGGCAGGCGATTTCGATTGGTGGCGCGGCACCTGGAAGACGAAGACGCTCGGGCTCCCGGCGGCTGTCGCGGGCAGTTATCCGCACGCGGTTGAGGTGGCGAACCTTTCCTGCCTGCTGGTCCCCATTGCCGCAGTCCGCGACGTCGGGTTGCTCGACGATCAATTCTTCGTCTACTACGACGACACCGATTTCTGTCGCCGGGCGCGCAACCGGGGCTACCGGATCATCCTCGAACCGGCATCGCAGGTGGACCACCTGAAAGGGGCGACTCTTGGCGGGCAGCTCTCGCCGTTCGGCTGCTACTACCTGACGCGCAACCGGCCGTACCTCATCTGGAAGCACGGCGGGCGAATCCGGTTCGCGGTGTTCAGCGTCTACTTTCTCGGGACGAGAGTGGCGCGGATGGCCCTCTGGGCGCGAAGCGGGCGCAGGGACCTGGTGCGCGCCACGCTTGCCGGGCTCCGCGATTTTGGGCTGCGACGGATGGGGCCGGGGAGACCGCCGGGGCGTTAGGCCCAGACGGCGTAGATGACGAAGTCAGCGGGGTCGTTGTGGTCGCCGGTGTCGATCAGCACTTTGCGGCCTACGACCATGTCAGCGGCGAGAATGTTGCTGGCTTTCTTGTCGGTGGTGATCGTGCGGGCGGCTGAGCCTTCAAGGCGAATGGTGGCGGTGGGCGCGGCCCAGGCGGCGATGCTGCCGCGCAGGATGCTCATGTGTTTCTTCCTGTGTTCCGGTGCATCGGGTTAGAGCCCTCCGAGTTTGTAGGTGGCGTCGTAGCGGGCTTTAGCCGCTGTCGCGCCTCGTTCGTAGCGCCAGCGAAGGGCGAGGATGCGGACCTTGCGGGCGGTCAGCCCCAGCTGCGCGCCGTTGATAGAGAGAACGTCGAAGAGCTCTGCTCCGGCGTCCAGCGGGCATGTCAGTTCGCCCTGCTCGTCCAGGACGACGCGGCGCCGGAGGGCGTTTGCGGCGTACTGCGTTGCCTTGGCGTCCGTCCCGGCGTCCAGCGACCGGACGATGGCGAGGCGGGGGCCGAGTTGGTAGACCTCGGCGCTGGTGGTGGCGTCGGCGAAGCGGTCCGGGCCTTGCAAGCGGAGCCAGTTGGCGGCGGCGCTGCCATCTGCGAGCTCAAGGGCGGTGACGGGGTGGCCCCCGAGGCCGTAGAGCCAATCGGCGGTGTCGCTTGGGCCGGGGTTCTTGTACTTCAGGTCGGTGCCCGGGATCAGGAATGAGCTCTCGACGGAAAAGAGCCGGGCGAGCGCAGCGGCGGCACTTTCATCGGAGGCGAGGGCGAAGGCTGGCTTATCGGTGGTGAAGTTGGCGGAGCCTGAGCCGTTGACGCTGATGCCGGCGCGGTTGGCGATCCGTTTGACGATGGCGGCACGGGTGCTGACAGCGGCGGCGATCTGCCACGCTTGCGGGGCGCGCCAGTGGGCGAGGACCTGGAGGGGGCCGACGGCCTCGATGGTGACGACGCTGCGGCCCTTGGCTCCGCTGTAGCTCAGGCGTTCGACGGTGAGCGTGACGCTTGCGCCGGACTCGGTGGCTCCGCCGGTGCCGCTGGCGTAGCCGGGGGTGAGCG
>JBDTVB010000003.1:0-16689 GCA_040007415.1 Anaerolineaceae bacterium | reverse complement strand
CAGATGCCGGGCATCACCGCTTCGGCCTTTCGCAGGTCGCTGCGGGAAAGGGTGAACGTGAGGTCCGTCAGCTGCCCTTCGCTGGCGTTCTGGACGATGGTGTCCACGCTTATCCCGGCGTTGGCCAGCGGCTCGAAGATGTTCGCGGCAATGCCCGGCTGGTCCGGCACGCGGCGGACGGTGATCTTGGCGACATCGCTGTCGTGGGCGATGCCGCGGACGCGGTTGCGTTCTTCCAATTGAGACTCTCCATGGATAAGGGTACCGGGCGCATCCACCATGCTGGAGGTGACGAGCACGGGCAGGTTGTAGACGGAGGCCAGTTCAACCGCGCGATTGTGCATCACCGTTGAGCCCTGGGTGGCGAGTTCAAGCATCTCTTCGTAGCTGATGTCAATGAGGCGGCGGGCGGCGGGCACGATGCGCGGGTCCGCGGTGTAGACGCCTTCGACATCTTTGCAGTTCTCACAGCGTTCCGCGCCGAGGGCGATCGCCAGGGCGACGGCGGTTGTGTCGCTTGCGCCGCGCCCCAGCGTGACGATCTCCTGGTCCTCGGTGGTGCCCTGGAAGCCCGCGATGATTGGGACGCGGCCCGCTGCCAGCTCCGCGCGGACGCGGTCGGCGTCAACCCTCGCGATGCGCCCGGACCCGTAATGGGCGCGCGTGAAGATGCCGGCCTGGTTCGCCGTGAGCCCCACGGCCTCCTGCCCGAGCGCGCGGAGAGCCATGGCCACCAGTGCAACGGACATCTGTTCGCCCGTGGAGAGCAGCATGTCCAGCTCCCGCGGATCCGGGTCGGGAGCAACGGAGAGCGCAAGGTCGATGAGTTCGTCCGTCGTGTTTCCCATCGCGGAAACGACAACGACTACCTGGTCCCCCGCCTTGACGCGCTTGATCACGCGGCCCGCAACGTGACGGATGCGGTCGGCATCGGCGACGGAGGTGCCGCCGTACTTCTGGACTACGAGCATGACTACAGGGTAGAGGAGGCCCGAGACACGAGCATCCCGGCCGGGCACTTAGGCGGGACGCATCTACAATCAAAGGGATGACCGCCTTCATCCCGCCCACGCCAGTACCGTTGCCCCCGCCTTCCCTGCCGCTGCGGGCGCGAAGGCTCGCACGCACGATCGCCGTGATCACTGCGCGGTTGGCGCCGGTTGGCGCTCGCAAGCTGCTGCGGCGCCCCGAAGACCGGGTGACCGTTTCGCGGGCGATCCGGGCCTCGTTCGAAGAGCTGGGCGCAACCTACGTGAAGTTCGGCCAGTTCCTCGCATCAGCGCCGGCGATCGTCACGTTGCCCGTGGCCGATGAGTTTCGCGGCACGCTAGACCGCGGTCCGGGCGTGCCGTACCGGCAGATCCGCGCGATCTTTCAGCAAGACACGGGGCGCAGCATCGATGACGCGTTCACCAGCTTCGAAAAGCGCCCGTTTGCGGCGGCTTCGATGGCGGTTGTCCACCGCGCGGTGCTGAAGGACGGCCGCACCGTTGCCGTGAAGTTCATCCGGCCCAATCTTGCTGAGACGGTATCGGCGGATCTCGGCATCATGCTTCCTGCCTTCAAAGCTGCCGCGACGGTGGGCGGGAACGAAGGGGCGTTCGCCCTGGTTGGCTATTTGGTGGGCCTGCGCGAGCAGCTCGCGGAAGAGCTGGACCTGCGCAACGAGGCGCGGAGCATGGCGCACTTTCGCGACCTGTTCACCGAATTTGGGCTGCATCTGCTGGTTGTTCCGGCGGTTCACGAAGAGCTTTCTGGCCAGCGCGTGCTCACGATGGAATACCTCGATGGCGTACCGATCGATAACCTCGAGGCCGTTGAAGCACTGGGCATCGACCCGAAGAGCCTTGTGCGCGAGTTGCTGAGGGCCTGGATCCTGACGGGCATCCATAACGGCATCTTCCACGCGGACATCCACGCCGGGAACCTGCTCGCCCTTGGCGATGGCCGCCTCGGGATGCTCGATTGGGGCATCGTCGCCCAGCTCGATGCGGATTCGCACCTGCTGATGCGCAACCTCGTCAAAGCGGCGCTTGGCGATGAGGACGCCTGGGGGCCGATCAAGGAGGCCACGGTGCGTATCCAGGGCGCGGGCCTCCGCGATGCGTTCGGGCTGACAGACGAGGAGATTGGGCGCATGGTCCGGGCGATGCTCGAACCGATCCTCACGCTCCCCTTGAAAGACGTGAGTATGGCGAGCCTGTTCGCCGGAACCGACGAAGTAATGTCGCTGGCGACTGGGCGTCCGGTTGAAAAACACTCCCGGCTCGAGAAGTTCCGCCAGAACCGGAAGACGGCGAGGGCCTATAGGACGTCCTTCAAGAGCGGCTACTTTGACACCAGCTTCCAGCGCTCGAATTTCCTCGCCTCTAAGCAGCTGGTCTACCTGGAGCGCTACGGCCGGATGTACGTGCCGGAGCACGCGATCCTCGGCGACCACGAGTTCCTTGAGGGTGTGATGCTTCGCGCCAGTCAGGCGAATCCAGACGCGGACGCGGCCGGGTAGGTTTCTGAGTTTTCGCCACCGGTGGTTTCCGAGTTAGGTTGTTCGGCCAGCTGCTGCATCAATGCGTGCCATCTCTGCGGCTGAAAGCGTGCCGGCCGCCTCAGCCGCGAGGCACTCATCAAGCTCGTCGCGGTTCTTCACTCCGAGCACTACGGTATCGACGCCGGGTATCGAGAGGGCGTAGCGATGCGCGAGGAACGCCGGCGTCGCGCGCATGTCGGCCGCCACCTGCCGGAAGGGCGCAGCGCGGGCGAAATCGATCGCTTCGGGATGGTCAGCCGGGAGGTCACGATCGAGCGCGCTGGTGAGGGCACCGGCCTGGACGGCGCGAATACCCATGACGCCGACCCCGCGCTGCTTCGCCGCGGCGATCACCGCACGTGGCCGCGCGTCCTCATCGAAACGTTTCATCCCACCCGGCGAGTCGAGCAGGTTGGCAATGCACTGGACGATGAACGGCGGGCGCTCTGCTGACAGCGCTTCGATTACCGCGGACGGCACGCCCACCCCGGTGATTCCCCAACCACCGATACGGCCCTCCTCGATCAGTCGTTCGAAGGCGGGGACGACGGCGGAGGCGAGCAGCGAGAGCGAGGTGCGGCTGGTGGCGCCCTCGGGCGCATCGGCGTCCAGCATGCCGTGCACGATGAGGACGTCCACTCGGGTCAACTTCATCCGCTCCAGGCTGGAATCCAGGCTGCCGGAGAGCCGCCCGTAGACCTCGGACGCTGGCGGCGTGCCGAGGAGGTGCTTGGTGGTGATGCGGACGCCTGTGGGGAGCGCCCCGGCGAACGCTTCGCCGACAACGCGCTCGGCCTCGCCGTCGACGCCGTACATCGGGGCCATGTCAATCAAGGTAATCCCCAAGTCGACGGCTTTGTGCAGCGTGGCGATGGCTTCAGTGCGCGATGTTGGCCCCCAGACCTGGCCCAGGCCACCGCCTCCCAGGGTGAGTGCGCTAACGGGACCAAGGCGGCCGAGGGTTCGTGTTTGCATGGGCCGAGCATAGCAGCGGCGAGAACGATTCACGATCAGGTGGCTTTTAGTGAGTCGCACGTCACGCGCTCAGTCGCGATACTGGCGAGCCTACGGAGGAACGTTTCAATGACGGAACAGCGCATGTTTGGTTTGTGGACCAGCCCGGTCACGGCGAAGAGTCTCTCGGTGGCGTTGCGGTTGAACGAGCCGTGCTGGGACACGGATGGGCGAACGCTCGGGTGGGTCGAGGGGCGTTCGGACCGCGGCGTGCTCGTGGTGCGAGACATCGAGGATGGCGCGACACGCGACCTCACGTCCGACCACTCGGTGCGGGCCTTCGTTGGCTACGGAGGCGGCGACTTCACGCTTTCACATGGGGCGGCGTATTTCGTCGGGCAGGCGGACCAGCGGATCTACCGTCAGGATCTGACGGGAGGCGCCCCTCGGCCTATTACGCCGGCCTTCGGAGCGGCGTCATCGCCCACGGTTTCGCCAGATGGCAAATGGGTGGCGTACGTCCACACGTACGAAGACGTCGATGCGATCGCCATCGTCGATTCTGATGGGAAGCACTGGCCGGCGCGGTTCTCAGAGGGCCGCGATTTCTACATGCAGCCTGCCTGGCACCCGAGCGGCGACCGCCTCGCATGGGCGGAATGGGATCACCCGAACATGCCCTGGGACGGGTGCGAACTGAAGGTCGCCAACGTTGCCTACCCCGAAGGCGGCCTGCCTGTCGCCACCAGCGCGCCTGTGGTCGCTGGCGGAAAGGATGTCGCGGTCTTCCAGGGCACCTTCTCGCCAGACGGAAAGTCGCTTGTCTACACTTCCGATGAGACGGGTTGGGGCCACCTCTATCGGCGCGACCTCACCGCCGGCAGCGTCACCCAGCTTACCTCCGGCGCTCGCGAATTCGGCGCGGCAGCATGGGGGCAAGGGCAGAGGCGCTTTGGGCTAACTCGCTCAGGCGACATAATTGCAGTGGTGACGGAGGCCGGGTTCGACCGCCTGGTGACGATCTCCCCGACCGGACATGAAGAGTACCTGACCCCATTCCTGCCCGGCTACGACGTGGTTGGCCACCCGGCGACGAACCTCGCCAACGACCTTGTCGCGGTCGTCGCCAGTGGCGGTCGTCAGCCGGGGCGCGTGGTGACGATCGACCTCGCGAGCGCTGCTCCGCAGGTCAGCGTGGTCCGCCGATCGGACAGCGAGACCGTGCCGGCAGCGGCACTTTCGCAGCCCCAGGCGATTTCGTGGGCATCGTTCGATGGCGAGCAAGCGCATGGCCTCTACTATCCACCGGCGAGCGAGCGGTTCGAAGGGATCGGGGCGCCGCCGCTGATCGTGCTCGTCCACGGCGGGCCAACCAGCCACTACGGCGCGAGCTGGACACCCTCCGCGCAGTTCTTCGCGACTCGCGGCTACGCCGTGCTGGCACCGAACTACCGCGGAAGCACAGGCTACGGCCGCGAGTACATGCTCAAGCTGCGCGAAAGCTGGGGCATCTACGACGTACAGGATTCGAAGTTCGGGGCACAGTCGCTGGCTGAACGCGGGCTGGCGGACGGCTCCCGGCTGGTGATTATGGGCGGCAGCGCGGGCGGGTTTACCGTGCTCCAGTCGCTCTGCGAAATCCACGGCTTTTACAAGGCGGGGATCTCGATGTTCGGGGTGGCCAACCAGTTCACGTTGGCGAGCGACACCCACAAGTTCGAACAGCGCTACCTCGATTCCATGCTGGGGCCGCTCCCGCAAGCTGCGGACGTCTATCGGGCGCGCTCGCCGATCTTCCACGCCGCGAAAATCACGGACCCGCTGGCGGTCTTCCAGGGCGAAATCGACCGTGTGGTGCCAAAGGAACAGTCGGATAGCATCGTCGCCTCGCTGCGGGCGCGCCGGGTGCCCCACGAATACCACCTCTACCCCGGAGAGGGCCACGGCTGGCGTAAGACCGAGACGATCGAACAGTTCTACGGGAGCGTGGAGGCGTTCTTGAAGCAGTACGTACTCTTCGGCTAAGGCTCGTGCGGCCAGAGCATCCGGGCGCGGGCGATTGTTTGCTCGTTCGCGCTCTTCGCTGCCCAGGCCGCCAGCATTTCTGCCGAAAGCAGGTTCTGCGCGCTCGCCCAGGTGATCGGCTGGTCGTCGTTCAGCGGCTGGCGTTCGCGCACAGCCACTAGGAACGAAACCGAATCGCCGTTGTCGGTTTCATCGAGGACAGCGCAGCGGATGAAGCCCGCACCGCCGGGGAAGTACGGGTCGCCTTCCGCGGTCACTCCGTACGCCAGCCCGCCGAGCTTATTGCCGTCACGCCCGCTTCTCAGACCGAGCGGCTCGATAAGGTCGAGGTTCGAAGCGGTGAGCAGCGTAACGCAGAGCGTCTTGCAGTCCGCGATCAGGGCCGTCGTGTAGTTCGTCTTCGAGAGCACCAGCAGCAGTCGCGGGCGGTCCGGGACGATTGAGGCGCCAAAGACGGAGACGCAGATCTGGGCGTTTGGCCCGAGCGGCCCGTGGCTGCCGATCGCACAGAGGGGAGCCCAGAAGTTCGAGAGCAGCGTGTCACGCGGCGGACCTGGCATGGTGCCCACTCTACCAGCGGCTGGCACCGTGGGTGCAGCAGTCTGCGCGCGCGACGTAGAATCAGTGGATGAACGACTGCCTGTTCTGCCGTATGAACCGCGGCGAAATCCCGGTGGAGAAGATCGCGCAGAACGATCACGCGTTCGCGGTGCGAGACATCAACCCGCGCGCACCGGTCCACACACTGATCATCCCCAAAGTGCACGTACCCACGGCCCGCGAACTCGAATGGAGTCACGGAGAGCTGCTCACCGGCCTGTTCGCCCTGGCGAAGGAAGCGGCCCGGCTGGAGGGCGTGTTCGACGGCGGCTACCGGCTGGCGTTCAACGTGGGGGATAACGCAGGGATGACAATTGCCCACCTGCACATGCACCTTCTCGGCGGGCGCAAGCTCGGCCCCGAGGGTTGACCGGCAGCGCCGTTGGCGCCCAGATCGAGACGATCCGCGCGGCTTTCGGTGACCGGCCGCCCGGGCTGGTTCGCCACGTCGAACGCGTGGTTGTTGAAGCCATTGACCTCGCGAATCGCTGGGGCGCCGACCCCGAACGGGCTACGCTCGCTGGCTGGGGGCACGACCTCTTTCGCGCGCTTCCGGCGGACGAGCAACTGAAGTTGGCCCGGGAGGTGGGGCTTCCCGTAACTGCCGAGGACGAAGCGGAGCCGGTGCTCCTGCATGGCCCCAACGCGGCAATCGTCCTGCGCGAGCGTTTCGGGGTGACCGATGACGACGTCCTGGCGGCCATCCGCGACCACACGCTCGGCAGGCCGGAGATGCCGTTGCTGGCGAAGATCATCCTCCTCGCCGACAAAGTGGAGCCGCGAAAACGCGCCCGGTCGCCGATCATGCGTGAAATTCGGCGCCTGGCGCGGCGTGACCTGGACCTTGCGCTGCTCTGCTGGGCCGATTGGAAGTGGGTGGAGGAGCGCACGCACGGCTGGAGTAGCCACCCACAGCATTGGGAGGCACGGCAGTGGTGGGTGGCTGAACACCACGCAGAAATCGGCCTGCCGGGACGTGTGGATGATGACGATGAAGCGGGTCAAACAACCTGACGCGGAGTGCTCCTGCCGTTATGCTCGAACGCCTATGAGATTCGAAGACAGGTTAGCCGGGCGCACCCACCGGATGGCAGCGAGCGCTGTCCGCGAGATCCTCAAGGTGGCCTCGTCGCCCGGCGTGATTTCGCTGGCGGGAGGTCTGCCCGCGGCGGAGAGCTTTCCGCTCGAGATCATGGAGGAGCTGACCGGCACCGTCCTCGCAAAGTACGGTGCGAAAGCGCTGCAGTACGACGCCAGTGAAGGCTTCGCACCCCTGCGCGAGGCGCTGGTCCCCCACCTCGCGGCGCGCGGCGTGACTGCCACCTTCGATCAGATCGTTGTCTTCAGCGGTTCGCAGGGCGTACTTGATACGGCCGGCAAGATTTTCATCTCGCCCGGTGATGTCATCGCGGTCGAGGCGCCTACCTACCTTGGGGCGCTGCAGGCGTTCAACCCGTATGAACCACGCTACGTCGAACTCGAAACAGACGATGGAGGGCTGATCCCTGAGTCGCTCGACCACGTGTTGGCCACGAACACCGTGAAGTTCGTCTACCTGGTGGCGACTTTCCAGAACCCCACCGGGCGGACGCTCTCGCTGGCCCGTCGCAAACAGGTGGCCGAAATCCTCAAGCGTCACGACGCCCTCCTGCTTGAAGACGATCCGTACAGCGACCTGCGCTACACCGGCGAACGCGTCCCGCCGATCAAGTCCCTGGCGCCGGAGCACGTGATTTACGTCAGCACGCTTTCGAAGACGTTCGCGCCCGGTCTGCGGCTCGGTTTCATGGTCGCGCCGGAGGTGATCCAGCACTGGCTGGTGATCGCGCGCCAGGGAGTGGACCTGCATTCGAGTTCGCTCGGGCAGGCGCTCGCAGCGGAATACATCGCAGGCGGATACCTCGATCGGCAACTTCCTCGCATCCTCGATATCTACCGCCCGCGCCAGCGGGCGATGCTCGCCGCCCTCGAACGGCATCTCCCCGAGGATTTCCAGTGGACGCGCCCCGAAGGCGGAATGTTCGTCTGGATTCGCGCCTCAGCGGGCATCGATACGGAACGCCTCTACCCGCTCGTTGTCGAGCGCGGAGTGGCGTTCGTGCCCGGCAAGTTCTTCTACGTGCACCAGGAGGACGGCATCTCCACGCTGCGCATGAACTTCACTGCCGCCGACCCGGAGACGATCGACCGCGCGGTCTCGATCATCGGGGACGTGATCGCGCAGGAGCTGGGCGCGCGAGTTTAGGCCGGTCAGTCTTCCAGGAATTCGTCCGCGATCCAGCCCTGCTGCCCAGAAGGCCCGGTCACCGATTGCCAGAAACGCGTGCCATCGTTCGAGCGCGCCTTGCCGGTGTTCACGATGGCGCCGTCGCCCAGGCAATCGAGCACCTGTGCAGTGATCGAAGGCGCGCTTCGCAGGTTCACGCAATCGCCGTCTCCCTTGATGCGCGTCCAGATTGCGATGAATTGGGTGGAGACGACGCGTTGCGACCCAAGCGAACAGTCCGCCGAATAGAACGGCGTGCCGATGAACGAGAGCGAGCCCAGGTCGTACGGGATGATCGCGGGGTCTGCTCCCGATGACACCTTGTCGCTGGTGCACGTGGACGGCCGAAGATAGTCCGCCGTGACGATCAGATCTCGCTCATTGATCCATCCTGCGAGCCGCGGCGTGCCGTTCTCGATCTTGAGCACTTTCAGCGGCAACCCGATTGGGGGCAAAAACGTCCCGATGAAGAATTGTTGCTGTCCGGGCAAGCCGTCCGCGGTCCAAGAGGCGACGACTACTGGGAACGAGTCCATCGTCGGCGAAGGACCACCGCGCCGAAGGGCCAACACGCTCTGTACCGTCAGGTTGGGATAGCCAGGCAACTCAAACTCGTAGACCCTCTCGCCGTTGCGGTTGAGAATCTGCCTCCCCGCGATCCACGCGAGCTGCCCCCGAAAGGCGATCGGGTCCAAGCCGACGGGAATGGCCGACGCTGGCGGCGTCACGGCTTTGGCACCCGGAAACTCCATGTATGCCGAGGCCTGGCCCTCGAAGTTGACGGCGACGACACTATCGTCCAACGCGAGGCGCGCCCACCATTTGCCTGCCTTGCGGTCGATCTCGTGCCAGGTTATCCCGCCATCGGTAGAGCGGCTAAAGATCGTCTCGACACCAGGCTTACTCGGTCCCTCAAAGCCGCACAGTTCCATGAGGCAGGCCGACACGAATAGCTCTCCGCGCTCGTTAGCGACGATCCCCGTCAGGTTCAGTGAGCCGTTCTCGGCCTGTTTCCAAACTTCGTCTGTCAGCAGCTGGCCGTTCTTATCGCGGTAGTGGCGGGTGACCGAATAGTAGCCGCCTCCACCATGGCCGTAACCCCCGTGCGCGACGATCATCACGACGTTTTCCGGAAACGGCTCAAGAGGGAGTACGGTTGGGGCGGGTTGATGGAACGGCGCCGGGACCGGAGTTGCTTGCGATGGCGGCATGGGCGTCCAGGTGGCGGGTGCAGCCGGAATCAGCCTGCCACTACCGTTTGCTCGCAACACCCAGACCGTTGCGGCGAGCACCATCACCACCGCTACGAACGCGTAAACCGGCCAGCGCTTGGGCATCAACTACCTCCGACAGCGCGATCGCAGTGTAGCTGACTGCGGATCGGCCATACCGACCCACTTCCGGTGGCGCCGCTACCGGTCCACCGCCACCATCGGGACGTAGCGCTTGAATGGCCGGGCGCCTGGCACTGGTGTGGGGGTGGCGGTCGGCGTCGCGTTGGAGCCGAGACTGGTGATGATCACGTCGTGGCCCGAGCCCCCTTTGTAGGTGATCTTGAACTTCAGGCTACCGACGGTGAAGTTCGCGCCCTCCGGCAGGCCCTTGAATGTGCCAAACAGGCTTGGTGCGCCCTTGACCAGGGTAATCGCCTGGCCGTTGGGCGGGCTGTAGCCGCCGAAGTCGAGTTCCAGGACCGCGCTATCGAGCACGGTCTGGTCGCTCATCACCATCTGCGTGAAGTTCAGCCCGGCCTCTGCCCCCTCGATGACAAAGCGGACGTGCACTTCGGGTGCAAACTGAATTGCGACGAACTTCGCCAGCCCGAAGCGCCCATTGACCGGCCCAAGCAGGAGGGCACCACCAGTCATCGTGGTGTCCCCGAACGAGCCATAGCCCGCCAGCGTTCCGTTGGTGACGGTGAATTTGGAGGTCGATGGGAAGGTCGCTCCATCGAAAGCCAGCATTCCGCCCGAGACGACAACGTTCCCGCTGAAGGCTGACGTGCCGGTGAGCGTTTGGACACCGGTCCCGCAACAGAAGATTGAACGGTTCGCTGCACCAGTGAACTCGCCGTTGAACGAGGCACCGGGAGTACCCGTCAACGTGAGGCTCGAACCGCCATAGAGCGACACGAGTCCCTCGCCCGCAAAGCTCGCCACGGAAGCCGCACAGTAGATGCCAAAGGAACTTCCGGAGAGGACGAACCTTGTGTTGCGCGCACTCGAGCAGCCGCTTGTAGGGTCAAACGGCACCTCTTGAAAGATCTGGAAGGATGCGTCCGGCCCGCCGAAGATGGTTCCTGTGTAGCTCACCGGGGCCGCGAAGTTCAGCGTGCCTGAGTTCACATGGATTTCGCCGCCGCCGATGAGGTCGCCATTCAGGATCGCGACACCCTCGCCCGGGAAAGTCAGCGTGTGGCCATTTGTATTCAGGGCAAGTTGGCCAACGCCCGGTTGACTCTTCCTGAGTTCGATTTGGCCCCCATCCTGGACTGAGATCTGCACATCGTTGCCAAGGGTCAGCGGAAGATCCATCCAGATCACGCCCGTGCCGTAGAAGATGACTGCCGTCGAGATCCCCAGCGTGTTGCCAGTAATCGTCATAGCCGGATCGATGAAGACTGAGGCGAGGTTCAGATTGACAAGGTCATTGGTCACCGTCTTTCCAGATGCAGAGGCAAGGAAGAACACTGAGTCGCCATTCACAGGTGCCCCTACGGGGTTCCAGTTGCCGGGAGTGCTCCATTTCAAGTCCACAGCGCCGGTCCAGGCCCGCGTCGCGGCTGCGTTGGCGGGCGTCGCTTCCTCCGCTATGACGAAGACGGAGAACACCGTCAGCAGCAGGAAGAGCCGGACGAACCATCGACGCAACTGAACGCTCCACTCCGCCGTTAGCGGATTCGCGCATGTTACACGGCAAAGGTATCGCCCGGTCGGCTTCAGTCGTTGCTTTGGTTCGACTTCGTCTTGGTTTTGATGACCGCCGCCGGTTCGGGGTTCGGGCCGGTCGAAACGTCGATATCCGGGACCGGGTCACCGACACGCAGGTTCGCGCCCGTGTCCGGTGACGCCTGGCCCAATCCGGCGTTTGTTTCTTTTTCGCCCATGGCGATGCTCCTTCCGGGCAGATTCCGCTCAGCCGCGCCCAGTGTGCGCTTTGCGGCGAGGCAAATCTACGGGCCAAGCTGGCGCACGCTACCGCTTACCCGCGAAGCGGCGGTGTCAACGAGACGGCAACGCGGTCGCTGGGCGACGGCAGGTTGTCCTGCCACCCGACCCTGCTTGCGACGCCCGCAATAGTGCCAGCAACTTCCCCGCCGATCCCCGTGTCGGTCACCGCCGCCCTCGCGAGCCAATGTCGTTAGTCGTAGTTGAACTCCGCAGCAGCGGCGGTGTCTGGTGCATCGAAAACACCGGTGGAGTTCGGGGGGGGGGAATCTCTTCTTAGTTGTTGGTGATGTTTGACTTCGACTTGACGATCGCCGTCGCCGCTGGTTCGGGGCTCGGGCCAGCCGAAGGTTCGCGCAGGTTCGCGCCTGTCTCCGCTGGTGCCTGGCCCAGTCCGGCGTTCGTCTCTTTTTCACCCATTGCGGTGCTCCTTCATTGCAGGTTCCGCTCAGTGTGCGCGTCGCTGCTAGACGAATCTACAGACCAAAGTGGCACACGTTTCCGGTCAAGCGCCGCCGCGCGGTGTCCACGAGACGGTGACGCGGTCGCTGGGCGACGGCAGGTTGTCATGCCACGCCACCGTGATTGCGACGCCCGCGATGGTGCCAGCAACTTCCCAGCCGAGCCCCGTATCGGTCACAGCCGCGACAACGAGTTCGAACAGCATCGCACCCGGGCCGGGACGCAGACCTCCGGGCGGGACAGCTACCGCTCCCGCGGTAGCGGGCAGAATCGTGTAGCCGAGAAAGCGGGCCGTGTCGTCGTCTGGGGGTGAGCGGAAGACGCTTCCCACCGTCCCAGCGGCGTGCACACGCCCATCGATGAGGATGACGACGTCGCTGGCGAGGCGCATCGCCTCTTCGCGGTCGTGGGTGACGAGGATGGTGGTGGGCGAGAATTCGGCGAGCAGCGCGGGCAGTTCGAACATGAGCTGCTGGCGAGTCTGCGCATCCAGCCCCGAAAGCGGCTCATCGAGCAGTGTCACCGGGGAGCGCAGGACGAGCGCACGGGCGAGGTTCGCGCGTTGCGCTTCGCCACCTGAGAGCCGGTGCGCGCTGCGCTCCAGGAGCGAGGCAATACCGAGCGATTCGGCAGCGGCCGCCGCACGTTTGGCACTCTCGCCTGTAGGGATGCCCCGCAACCTCAGCCCGAGTTCAAGGTTCGCCCGGACTCGGCCAGCAAGGAAGACCGGCTCCTGGAAGGCGATCGCGACGGTTCCTCGCATCGCTCGAGCGGCGCGCACGGGGGCACCGCCCACGCGCAGTTCCCCGGAGGACGCGCGTTCGAGGCCGGCCACCAGGCGGAGGAGGGTGCTCTTACCGGAACCGTTTGGCCCGAGCAGCGCGGTAACGCGGCCAGAGGCGATCGTCAGAGATGGGACATCCAGCACCCGCCGTCCTTCACGGTCGAACGCGACGGAATCGAATCGCACCTCCACTAGCGGAGCCGCCGCTGTTGGGCAAGGGTAAGGACGAAGTTCACGGCGAAGGCCATGGCCAACAGGATGAGGCCAAGGGCGATCGCTTTTTCGTTCTGACCGCGGCTGGTTTCGGTGACGATGGCGGTGGTCAGGACGCGGGTGTTGCCCTGGAGGTTGCCGCCCACCGTCATGGAAGCGCCGACCTCCGACACCACCCCGCCGAAGCCCGCCATCACAGCCGCCAGGAGCCCAAGGTTCGCTTCGCGCGCGAGCAGCCAGAGCGTCCGAACGCGCCCCGCGCCGAGGCTCGCCAGCAGGTCCGGGAGTTGCGGGGGCAGGGCTTGAACGGCGGCGACCGTGAATCCGACGACCAGCGGGACGGAGATGACGAACTGTGCGATCACCATGGCGCGCTTCGTGTAGATCAGCTCGAGGCCGCCGAATGGACCACTGCGTACGAGCAGCAGCCAGACAACGAGCCCGACGACCACCGGAGGCATTCCCATACCGGTGTTCACCAGCCCCACGAGCACAGTTCGACCGCGAAAGCGGGCGCGCGCCAGCCAGTAGCCGAGAGGGACGCCGACGAGCATCGCCAGCATGGTGGCACTGCCTGAGACGATGACTGTGCGGAGGGCAATCTCCCGCAGTTCGGCATCGCCATTCGCGATCAGGCGCAGCGCTTCGCGTAATCCGTCCCAGAGTTCGGCCACAGGCTAGTTTACCGCCAGGTCCGATTCTTTCTTGCCGGCGTCGGCAATGAACAGCGGCTCGCCGTACTCTGCCTTCTTGAAGTCACCGATCAGCCTCTGAGTCTCCGGAGCCACCATGAAGGCGTTGAATGCGCGCGCCTGCGCCTCCTTCACGCCACTGTGCTTCGCCGGATTGACAACGTACACGTGGTAAATGTTAAGCAGTGGCCCCGCCTTTTCGAAGACGTTTTCGAGCCCTAGCGCCTTTCCCGTTGCGCCCTTCTTGAGCGCGAGGTAGGTGGCGCGGTCGGTGAGCGTGTAGCCCTGCTTCTGATCGGCGACATTGAGCGTGGCACCCATACCCTGGCCGGTCTCTTCGCGATTCTTCACGGTCTTGACGTCGATCCCAGCGGCCTTCCAGAGATTCAGCTCGGCGGTGTTGGTGCCGGAAGCGTCGCCTCGCGAGATGAACGGGCCAGTCGCAGCGATGGCTGCAAGCGCAGCGTTGAGGTCTTTGACCTTCTTCACGCCCGCCGGGTCGCTGGCAGGGCCGACGAGGATAAAGTCATTGTGCATCACGAGTTTGCCGTCGATGAGGTCACCCTGGTCGACGTACTTCTTCTCGCTGGTCGGCGCGTGGACAAGGACGGCGTCAGCGTCGCCCTTTTCGGCCATGGTCAATGCGGCCCCGGTGCCAACGGCAATCACCTTCGTTTCGATTCCGGTCTGCTTTTGGAAGAGCGGTATAAGGACGTCCAACAGCCCGCTGTCCTGCGTACTGGTGGTGGTCGCCAGGATCATCGAGCCGCCGATCTTCGTGGGCACGGGGGTGGGCGACTGAGCGGCGATGGTTGCTGTGGACGCGGCGCCAGCAGTGGGTTTTGCGCCGTCGTCGCCCCCGCAGGCGGCGAGGGAGAAGGCAGCGACAAACAGAGCGAAGGCGGTGAGGCCGACTTTGGTAATGGTAACGAGTGAGTGTTTCGACATGCTGGTGGGAGCATAACGACTCATGCACCGTGATGCTACTGCCAGCATATCGAAACACCCGATGTCGAGCGCCCGCTACCGGGTGGCGGAACCCCCCCCCGCACTAGCGACCTTCGAACACCGGGTCGCGCTTCTCCATGAACGCCTTGCGCGCCTCGCGTCCATCCTGGCTACCGAAGGCGCGGCCAATGCTCGCGATTTCAAGGCGCAGCTGCGCTTCAACATCGATGGATGTGGTCGCTTTTCCGACGGTGCGCTTCGTCAGCCGGGCGGTGATCGGTGAGACCTGGGCGAGCTGCTGACAGTACTCCTGCAGGCGCGCCTCAAACTTGTCGGCGTCCACGACTTCACCAACGATGCCAAGGCGGTAGGCCTCATCGGCGTCTACCGTCCGGTTTTCGAGCAGGAAGCGCATCGTCTGTTCGTAGCCGATGAGCTGCGAAAGCGTCCAGGTCATGCCGCCATCGGGGGAGCCGCCGATGCGCGGATAGCCGGCGAGGATGCGCGCTCCGCGAGACATGATGCGAATATCGGCGGCGAGCGCCAGCGAAAGGCCGCCGCCTACGGCTACGCCATTGATGCCGGCCACGATCGGCTTGTCGCAGCGCTGGCGAAAGGCGAGGGGGAACTGGCTTATCCAGCCGAGGTCGTCCAGGTAGCGAGTCTGTTCAGTGAGCGGCGAGTAGTCGCCGGTGCCCTTCAGGTCGAGGCCGGAGCAGAAGCCGCGCCCTTCGCCGGTGAGGGCGATCACCCAGACCGAGTCGTCTTTGGCGGCCTCTTCGACAGCGGCGACCACGCCCCAGCCGAGTTCGAGGTTCAGCGAATTCATCGACTCGGGCCGGTTGAGCCGGATGGTGCGTACGCGACCTTCGTTGGAAATCTTCAGGACATCGGACATTGCATTCACTCTCGCGGTTTGTGTGGCCCGAGTATATCGAGCGGGCGTGGAGACCGCTCGGCAGTACGGCGGTGCGTGAACGGCGGTTCCTTGGCATCATGGCCCTACCTCCCCTTTCGGATCTTGAACGTGTTTCACGACGGCCTTTCACCCATCAGCTGTGGTCACGCCTGATGGCCCAACAAGGGCCTGGTACGCCCGTGACCACGGTCACCTCGCCGCTGACGGCCGTGCTCGAAGGGGCGTGGAAGCGGAACCTGGCGTTCATCTGGATCGGGGTCTTCGTCGGGCTGCTGGGCGCGAACTTCGTCTTCCCGTTTATACCCTTCTACATCAAGGAGCTGGGCGTCTCCGATAAGTCGCAGATCGCCTACTACACCGGACTCTCGGGGAGCGTCACTGGGCTCTCGTTGACATTGACGGCGCCGCTCTGGGGCGCGCTCGCCGACCGCTACGGAAGGCGGCCGATGTTCATCCGGGCGCTGGTGGGGGCGGGTATCCTGATCGCCTTCATGGGCGTGGCCCAGGCGGTCTGGCAGCTCATCGCGCTGCGCTTCCTGATGGGCGCATTCGCGGGGACGATGGGTGCGGCCGCGGCCCTCGTGGCCGCGACCACGCCACGCGAACGAGTGGGCTACGCGCTCGGGACGCTGCAGACCGGCCTGTTCACGGCGAATATGCTTGGCCCCGTGATCGGTGGCGTGGTGGCGGCGAACCTCGGTATTCGCGAATCGTTCATCTTCTGCGCGGCGCTTTACCTGATCGCCGCGGCCCTGGTCTACCTGTTCGTCCACGAACCGAAGGAGTCCATAGCGGTGAGGCCCGAAAGCGCAGGACACGGGCGCGGTGGCGGACTGATGGCCAACCTCAAGACGGTGGTCTCGGAACGCCAGATCTTGCTCATGATGGGCCTGCTGTTTGCGCTCTGGCTGAGCACAACCTTTGTGCGGCCGGTGATGCCAATCAGTATCGACGACTTTGCGGTGCACGCTTCGGGCGGCGCTGATCGGGTCTCACTTTCACTGCCGTTCGGGACCTATCGACTGAAAGAGGAGGCGGCCACGGGCATCCTCTTCGGCATCATCGGCCTGACGAGCACGGTCGCGGCGTACGCGTTCATCCGCGAGCCAGACGTCTTCGCCCGAAGACCCCC
>JBDTVB010000002.1:0-18801 GCA_040007415.1 Anaerolineaceae bacterium | reverse complement strand
CGGGCGGCGCTCTCGGCCGCCGTACTGGGCTACGGCGACCTCTCGGACCGTTCCGATCCCCGCCAGGTGGCCGACGACGTGCTCCTCACCGTCCGCACGGCGCTGCTGGACCAAACCGCGTCGTCGGAAGCCACCCAGCTCCGTCGCGTCGTCTGATCGCGTGGCCTGTGGACCACAGCATCGGGCAGGGCCATGCCCAGCCGCGACCCGTACCGTCCGGAGCGGCTCCTTTCGAGCGCGCGGGAGCTTCGGAGTTTCAACGTCGCCGTCGCTCGAGTTGCTATTTCCGCGACCATCGGCGTTGCTGCAATAAGCGCGGTGGTTGAATCCCGGCTGCGCTTCAGTTGGAACTCCGACATGGGCGGCGGGCTCGATAGCGTCGTTGCTGCCACGCTCGGAGGGGCCGAAAGACTGATGACCATCGAGCACTCCCGACTGCCCGCGCGCCGGGTCACTGCGGCCAGGCCCGCCGAGGCCCAACGTCACCAGGAAAGACGCGGAACGCCAGAGCACGTTGGTGATGCCCAGAAGCCCTGCAACGAAAGCGCCGACCGATAGGTTGGTCGCAGGCGGTCGCGCTGGCACCATGGGCGAGTGACCGAGACGCCACCCACGAAGCATGCGAACCACGTCACCGTCGGCAACGCTGGCCTCCCGAAGGAGGGACTCTCGCTCCGCGTCCGCCGTTTTGCCTGGTTGTTTGTCCCGGACGCGAGCATCGCGCGCCAGTTGAGCTTCCAGCGGTTTATGGCTTCTACCTTCCTCTCCGATGGCGCGCGGGAGGGGGTGCGCTATGGGGCACTGGTTTCCATCGTCAGTAGTGGCGGCTCGCCGTTTCGCTCAGCGCTCCTCGGCACGATTGCCTTGATCCCGCCGCTCGTGCTCGGCCTCATCGGCGGCGCGATCGCGGATGCTCTGCCGCGACGCGTCGCCCTTCTGATCATCTACTGCCTACAAGCGGCAGCCTGCTTCCTCATTCCCGTCTTCCTGGGAACGGACTTCTGGGACGTTGCGTTGCTGATCTTCACGATCAACGTCCTCGGGCAAGTGTCCGGGCCCACCGAACAGTCGCTTGCGCCGCTGGTCGCTTCGGAAGCACAGCTAGCCAGCGCGAATTCCCTGCTAGGCCTCTGTTCCAGCGCCGGCGCGCTGGTTGGAACGGCGCTGATCGCGCCGGTCGTTGTTGCGACGGTTGGCGTCCGGCCACTCTTCGTGATGGCCGCCATCACGCTCGTCATCGCGGCCAACCGGGTCTACGCAAGCAAGCCGGTTGTGCCGCCACGGAAGGTCAAGTCCGCGCAGGTAGATCGGAATAACAAGAGCCGCCTGATAGATCCCCTCCGTTGGCTGGCTGCTGAACCGGCGGTCGCGACTATGGTCGGCCTCGGGGTGCTGGCGGGGGTCGCCAACATCATCCTGCAGGTGCTCGCCCCCCAGTACGTCGTTGAGGTGCTCGGGGAGGATCCCGCGCGGACGGTCTACGTCTTCGCCCCGTCTACCATCGGCGTGGTTCTCGCGCTGGTCGCGGCGCCGTTCCTGATGCGGCTCGTCGGCGAACGCCGCTGTGCCGCCCTTGCGCTTCTCCTCACATCGCTCTCGCTCGTCCTTCTCGGTTCCGTGGGCCACGGGCTCAACCCCGTGATCGATCCGGTAAACCCGCTCCGGGCTCTGGACATCCTGGGGCTGAGCCTCAGCTCGAGCCTTCGCACGGCCGGCTTCCTTGCCGTCCCGCTCGGCTTTGGGGCGTCGCTCACGACGGCGTGCGTGCAGACCTACATCAACCGGCGCGTCCCGCTTCGACTGCAAGGTCGCGCGTTCGCCCTCCAGAGTTCGCTGAAAAACGGCGCCGCTATCATTCCTCTGCTGACGTTGGGCGCGATCGCCACGGTGGTTGGCGTTTCGGCGGTGCTGGCAGCGTCTCCGCTCGTCCTCGTTGCCGTTGGTTTTGGACTGGTCCGCCTCAGCGAACACTTCGGCGCGCACGTCCCGGTCTCGAAACTCGAGGTGCTGGAATCGTTCTGGAACGACCATGAAGTGCCGTTGACACCGCCACCGGTGCCAGCAACTGGCTAGGCTTGCGGTTCGGGGCCCGCTCGTCGCTGCCTACGCGCGACGCTTGAAGGCTTGTGGGGCCGCAGAAGGTCTTCCACGGCTACTGGTTCCGGGTTCCTCTTCCGCTCGAGTTGACCCCAACTGGTTCAATTTTCTCAACCGGGTTATGAAGAACGTTGGAGTCCTCGCACGGTGCTGAAGAAATGATCGCGCGATACGGATCGAGTAGCGATCATGGCCTCGAAGCGGAAGCGGACTGCTAGGCTTCCTACTTGTCTGAGGCGGAGATGTCCACGCTGACCTCTACGTGATGGGGAGCGCGATCGTCGACCAGGCGGACAGACGGATCAGACTGTTCGACACCGTCGAAGATGACCCTATTCTGGCCGTGTCCTTCGCGAGTACGTCGCACGGTGATGTCGTAGAACGTCTCCCGGTAGCGATAACGCAACGCGTATCCATCCCAATCCGATGGCAAGCACGGAACGAACCGCAGTCTGTCGACTTCGAGCCTGAGGCCGAGTAGCGATTCTACAATGAGCCGGTACATCCAGCCGGCCGAACCCGTATACCAGCTCCACCCTCCCCGTCCAGCATGCGACGCCCCGGAATACACATCCGCTGCGACCACGTAGGGTTCGACTTTGTATCTGAGCATCGCGTCGGGCGAGTTCCCGTGGTTCACGGGGTTGATCATCCGCTGCAGTTCCCACGCGTGCTCAGCATCGCCCAATTCAGCGAAGGCCATCGCGCACCAGATAGCCGCATGGGTGTACTGTCCGCCATTTTCCCGCACCCCCGGCACGTACCCCTTGATGTATCCCGGCTCCAGGGATGAAGAGTCGAACGGTGGGTCAAGGAGTTGGACCAGTTGGTCTTTTCTCCGTACGAGCCGCCGATCCACGGCACCCATCGCCATCCGCGCGCGAGCAGCGCTCCCTGCTCCAGAAAGCACCGACCAGCTCTGGGAGACCGAATCGATCTTGCATTCGGGTCCGCTCGCCGAACCCAGCGGCGTCCCGTCGTCGAAGAAAGCACGGAGATACCACTCGCCGTCCCAACCGTTGGCCTCGAGGTTGGTGCGCAACTGGACTGCCTCCACCTGGCACCGCGCCACAAGTTCGGCGTCACCACGAAGACGGGCGACCTCAGAGAAATCTGTGAGCACGTGATAGAGAAAGAACCCGAGCCAAACGCTTTCGCCTTTGCCCTCGGCACCCACGGTATTCATGCCGTCGTTCCAATCGCCCGAGCCCATGAGGGGTAAGCCGTGGGTACCGAAGTTGAGGCCCCTGAGAATGGCGCGTTTGCAATGGTCATAGAGGCTCGCCGTCTGTCCTGACGTTGCCGGAAGGTCGTAGTAGGAGTCCTCATCCGGCCTAACTTCGCGGCCTTCGAGGAACGGGACTTCTTCGTCGAGGAGCCCGCTGTCACCGGTAGCCCGGACGTATCTGGACGCCGCTAGCGGTAGCCAGAGGTAGTCGTCGGAACACTGCGTTCGGACCCCACGACCGAGCGGCGGATGCCACCAGTGCTGCACGTCGCCCTCCACGAACTGGCGACTTGCCGCGAGCAACAATTGCTGGCGCAACAACCCTGCTTCCGCGTGGATCACGGCCATCGCGTCCTGTAACTGGTCGCGGAATCCAAAGGCACCTCCCGACTGGTAGTAGCCGCTGCGCGCCCACAGGCGACACGCGATGGTCTGGTACATCAGCCAGCCGTTCGCCATGACGTTGAGAGCCGGGTCGGGAGTATTGACCTGCACGGCTCCAAGCGTTCGCTCCCAGAGCCGCCAGGTGGCTTCGAGTGCTTCCAGCGCGGCGGCTGATCCGCTGAAGCGTCGTGCCAGAGCACTCGCGTCGTCGCGGCTTCTCCCGGCGCCAAGCCTGAAGATGATCTCGCGCTCTTGACCGCTCGCAAGCTCGAAGGGGACCTGGATTGCCCCACAGGGGTCCATGCCTGCACCGACCCTTCCGGATAGCCGCGCTCGTCTCATAGCCTCCGGATTGGCAGGTGTGCCGTTGCGACCGAGGAATTCCCTTCGATCGCCCGTGTAGGCGACATTTTGTTCGTCCGTGTCGAAGAAGGCGACGCGATCCGGAAACTCCGTGTTGTTCGGATTGCGGGCGTACAACACGCCGCTATCGAAGTCCACGTCCGTGACCACGTGCATGGTGGATTTTGGATGCAAGTCCCCGAGCACCCACTCCACGTATCCCGTTACCGAAAGCCGGCGCAATCGCCCCGATTCGTTACGCACCTTCAGAACAGCGAACTTGACCGGCGCATCCGGCGCAACGTAGATCGAGAACTCCGAACGGATCTCGTGCTCCGAGTGTTCGAAGACGCTGTAGCCAAACCCGTGTCTGCTGAGATATGGGGAAGATCCTCGAACGGGGAGCGGACTCGGAGACCAGAATTCGCCGCTTTCTTCATCCCGCAGGTAGAACCCCTCTCCACTGGCATCCGTGACCGGGTCGTTCTCCCACGGTGTCAGGCGGAACTCATGGGCATTCTCGCTCCAGGTGTAGCCGACGCCGTTCTCCGACACGATACATCCGAAGTCGGGATTCGCGATGACGTTCGCCCACGGCGCTGGCGTCACGTGCCCGGGTGAGGTCTGAATGACGTACTCCCGGCCGTCGGGTGTGAATCCGCCCAGGCCGTTATGGAGAATGAGTTCGCGAGGGGGAGGCTGGACGAACCGTTCCGGAACCTCGTGGTTGCGGCTCGGGATGAGCGGACGGGTGGGCCGGGCGGCAGTCACGCGGCGGTTGAGCTGCTCGGCCAGCGTCCCTCGTTTGTCAGTGATGATCGCTCGGGCGAACGATTGAAGAAGTGTGCGATCTTCGGCGGACATGTACTCCGACGATTGTGGGAAGATTCTCCCGGTGCGGCGGTCCTTGAGCGGTGCATGCCCGCCGACCGCGAGCAAGTCGTTGATCTGCTCTTGGAGCTCATGGCGATACCCGGTTCGCTCTTCATTCCAAATGACAAGGTCCACGGCCAGACCATTCATGCTCCAGTAGGCATGTGCCTTGATGAGTTGCCGTACGAGTTCGATGTTCGTTGCATCCTCGATCTGCAGCAACACGATAGGCAGGTCACCGGAGATGGCGTAGCCCCATAGGCCGGACTGTCCGCGCCGATTCTGTCTGAGCACGCTGGCGTCGGCCCGTAGCGCCGAACTCGCATAGATGACGGAACTGACGAGCTGGGCGTAGAGGTGCGCGTCCTCTTCCGTCACGCTGAGCTGATGGAGCGCCGCCCGGCCATGCGCGCCGGCGAGCAGGAAGATGCGGTCCGCCAGATGCCAGTCTCGATACTTTGCGGCCAGGCTGAGGCATTCGGCCCGCGTGTCGCCAATTCCCGAAACAGTTACGACGGTCACCGTCTCTCCAGGCTGGATCGTGAAGCGATGCCTCGTCGCCACGATTGGATCAAGAACCGCTCCCTGCGTATTTGAAAGTCCCCCGTCGTGCCTCAAAGCTTGTGGAGCGGCGACGCTACCATCTCTGCCAATGAACTGCGCCCGATCTGTTTCGTGGGATATCGACAGGCTGTCTGCGCCGTGTACGGTCATCACATGAAACATGGATGGGTGGTGTTCCTCCCGTGACCGGGGTCGACGCGTGCAGAGTACCGCTTGAAGCTCTTCCACGATTTCCGTCTGCACAAAGAGATTACTAAACGCGGTATGAAGCGCGTCATTGGCAGGATTTGTCAATACGATTTCGGCGTAGCTCGTCACCTCGATGGTACGCGAAGTAGCAGAGCGGTTCGAAATCTTTGACCGCCTAAGCTCCACATCATCTTCTGTGGAGACGGCGATCTCCGTTACGGTTTCAAAAACACCGTCTACACGGTGAAATACTGCAGAACCTTCCAAGAATACTACTTCGTAACTATCTGCTGCATGCAATGTAGGATGATAGGCGGTAGACCACACATCACCACTTTCGAGGTCATGGATATAACAGAAACTGCCCCAATTATCCCGCGTGGTATCTTCGCGCCAGCGCGTAATCAGGTGGTCGCCCCAGCGACTGTACCCTCCTCCTGCATTCGTCACCATGACGTGATACCGCCCGTTGGAGAGGAGGTGCACCTCCGGGATACTGGTATCAGGCCGCCTGAACGCTCGCAGCGGCACAGCGGCACTCCTGGAGATGTCTGGGGCCGGGGAATGCTCGATAACGTGTGAATACAGGGCTGCCGCCTTGGGTACTCTCTCCTGCAACAGCAGCGTCGTTGCCCGTATCGAAAGGTGAGACTCGAACCGTCTCTGCATCGGCCGGTTCAGCAGCACATAGGCGAGCGAGAGCAGCGTCATCCCTTGGTGATGAGCCATGAACGTCCGCACAACGACGTCCGTTCGATCGCGCGGAAGTCGCGAAGGCGTGTAATCGATCGCCTCGTAGAAGCCGTACCGGCCAGTGAGTTCCGCTTCCGCCAAGCGCTGGAGGTTCACGCATGCCGCGTCGGGCTCCACCATGAGAGCGAGCGCCGACGCGTAGGGCGCGATCACGAGGTCGTGAGCCAGGCCCCGCTTGAGTCCCAGTCCCGGAACCCCGAAGGCACGGTACTGGTAGTTCAGGTGAACATCGAACCCGTTGTAGGCTGACTCCGAAACGCCCCAAGGCACGCCCCGGAGACGGCCGTACGAGACCTGCCGGGCGACAGTCGCCCGGCAGGTCTGCTCGAGCAGCGTGTGCGCAAACGTTGGCATGACCAAGAGCGGCATGAGGTATTCGAACATCGACCCGCTCCATGACAAGAGCGTCGACTCACCGCCCGCGGTTGTGAGGGGACGCCCCAGTGCAAACCAGACCTCTTGCGGCAGGCGTCCCTGGGCGATAGCCACGAAGATGCCGAGCCTGGCTTCGGACGCCAGGAGGTCGTAGAAGCTCTTATCACGGCGGTGATCCGTGGTGTTGTACCCGATGGCCAACAGTCGCCGGGTTTCATCGAAGAGGAAGTCGTACTCAAAGTCCGCCAGATCGCAAGACTGTTGGGCCAGTCGAATAATGATCGCGATCCGATCCTTCGCGCGTTCGCTGGCCAGAGCGGCCAGCGGACGTAGTTCATCGGTCCCTTCCAGAGAGGGAGCAAGCTCATCGACTTCGAGCCCAGCCAGCTCTTGCAACGTCGGCATGTCTGGCAAGCCCAAGCCGCCGAGCCGGCTTGCCATGCCGGGCATGGACACCCAGGGAGCGAGAAACCGCAGATCTTCGAGTATGCTCTGGCACTGCCGCACGAAGGCGTTTGCCCACACTGATCCCTCAGCATTGCCCAGGCCGTCGACCACCGCCATCGCATCGGCCGCCAGCTGACTCAGACACGAGTAGGCTTGCTCCAGGCTGGCCGGAGCAACAGCGCAGGCAGACGCCAGACCCGTCCGCAACTGTCCAAGCCCGGCAGAAGCGGCTGCACCCATGCTCTCCACGAGAATTCCAAACGTGTCACTGAGCCCAGCGAACACTCGGACGTCTAGGATCGGCTCCTCGCGCAGCGCGAGGAGCCCCGGGCCAAGCGTCAGTAGGTGACCTGCCAGGTTTCCGCTGTCCACGGTCGAGATGTACAGCGGTGGCAGCGGTTTCAATGACTGTGTGTCGTACCAGTTGAAGAAGTGCCCGCGATAGCGTTCCATGGCCTCCATCGTGCGGAGCGCCTGTGAGGTGCGCTCGACGAGCGCGCCCGCGCTAACGTACCCGAAGTCGTAGGCCGTCAGATTGGCGAGAAGGGCGAGTCCCATGTTTGTCGGCGATGTCCGGTGAGCGACGACTCCGACTGGCTCTTCCTGGAAGTTATCGGGAGGGAGCCAGTGGTCATCCGCTCCAACGAAGGTATCGAAGAACTCCCACGTCTTCCTGGCTGACTTGCGGAGAAAAGCGACCTGGTCGCCGGTCAGCGTCACTTCGCGACGGGTCAAAGGTCTCCCGACCCACCACACAATTCCGGGCCCCGTGAGCCAGAGAAGCAGAACCGGGAATACGGTCGCCCACGCAGCGCTGGAGGCTGGCAGTGTGGAGGCGGCCAAAGCTACGGCGACCAATGGCCCAATCCACATTGATCGGTAGGCGCCGACCAGATCGGCCCGGCCCGGATCCGCGTCGGCGGACGCCCTCCATTCCAGCAGTCGCCGACGGGAAATCATCAGTCGCCACAATGTCCGGAGACCGGCGCTCAACCCTAGCCATGCTTCGTAAGGAAGGCAGGCGAGCGAAAACACGGCCTGCGCGGCATCCAGCCGGGCCGTGCCCCACACATCCGCGAGATGTTGCCGTATGGGAACATCCTCCGTCTTTCGGGCCGTGCGGGGGACTCTCGCAGCAACTGCGGGAATGAACATCACGCCAAGCACCGCAGCGGTCCAAACCCAGGGCACCGAGGTGTTCGTCCATCCAACCAGCAGGAGCACCATCATGGCCGCCGGAGTCACACTCCGGCGAAGGTTATCCAGGATCTTCCAGCGCGAGAGCGCGGAAAGCGGGTTCGCTCGCCGGGCACCATCGGGTCCCGGGACGCGTGGCAGCAGCCACTGCGCGATTTGCCAGTCGCCTCGCATCCAGCGGTACCTGCGGCTCGCATCGGCGCCGTAAGTAGCCGGATGATGCTCGTACAGTTGCACGTCGCTGAGATGCCCCGAGCGAGCATAGGCGCCCTCCAACAGATCGTGGCTGAGGATTCGGTTCTCGGGGAAGGCGCCTTTCAGAGCCGCCTCGAACGCGTCGACGTCGTAGATGCCTTTTCCAACAAACGAGCCTTCGCCGAAAACATCCTGGTAAACGTCCGAGACGGCCTGAGTGTACGGATCGATGCCTGGCTCGTTCGCACCCAACCGCGCGTATCGAGACCGGGCGGCGCTCTCGAGAGTCGCCGTCACCCGTGGCTGCAGGATCCCATACCCCTCGATGACGCGCCGCTTGCGTTCGTCGAAGCGGGGGCGGTTTAGTGTGTGTGCCATCGCACCGATCAGGCTCCGCGCAGTGTCTCGCGGAAGTTGTGTGTCGGTGTCGAGAGTGATGACATACCGGACACGGGGGAACACGCCGGAATCTCCGACCACCAGGGCGAATTGGCTGTCCGCTCCGCGAAGGAGCGCGTTCAGATCGGAGAGCTTCCCCCGCTTTCGCTCATAGCCCATCCAGAGGTGGTCATGGTGGTTCCAGCGGCGCGGCCGGTGGAACAGGAAGAACAAGCCGGCTTCGGTTTCACCGTATTTCTCGTTGAGCCCTTCGATTCCCTGGCGGGCCAGGTCCAGAAGGTTGGCGTCACCGGGAAGCTCCTCCTGCGCGGCGTCTGCGAAATCGGTCAACAGACCGAAGTGCAGATGCCTGTCCCGGTTGGCGACAAAACGGAGTTCGAGGTCGGCCAGAAGGTCCGCCGTGCTCTGCGGACTCGTCAACATGGCCGGGACGACCACGAGCGTGTTGCTTTCCGGTGGGATTCCTTTGGAGAAGTCCAATCGCGGCAGGGGCTGCGGGGGTATGAGGGAGCAGGCGAGCCAGTTCACCAACGTCACGCCCAACTGCATGGCGGTCGCGAAAGAGGCGATCCCAATCACAAGGAAGGCCCATCCGTTCGCTCCTGTCGCCCTCGCTTCGGGCAGCGCGGCCGCGCTCAGAGCCGCTGCAATCAGCACGATCGCTCCGACAAAGAGGAGCAGCGGGACTCGCGCGCAGCGTCTGCGAAACGCCTCGACAGGCGGGACTCGAACGCCAGCCACCCGTTCGAGTTCCGGTCGTCCTTTGTCTATCAGGTAGTAGCCCACGTGCCCAGCTCGTTCGTCTCGAGGCTCCGCAGAGGCGGATGTCTGCGCGAGTTGAACCGCCTTGCGCGCCACCTCGCCCTCTGAAAGCGGGCAGTTCCGTTCGATCTCTTCGATCGCGTGGCGGTAGTGATCACGAGTTACAAAGTCCATCTCGTGGTACACATCCGCCGGATCCTCGCGCAGTGTCTGATCGACGAGGCTCTGAGCTTCAACGAAGTCGCGCCAATCAAGCGCTTCCAGCAAGCGAAGGCTCGCGATGCTGTTACTAATGGAGATTTCGTTTGCGGCCTGTGCTCTGGTCTCTGCTCGGACCAGTTGTTCCATAGTGAGACCGGAATCGGACAGTCGTAGCTCGATCCACGTCAATGGGAACGCAAGCGCGGGCCCCTGCCCCTCGAGCCGCCGTGCAAGTTCGGCAACGAACCAACCCTCCAGCGACGGATTCGAACGAACCATGTCGGCGATGACCAGCACCAGGGCCGTGGGATCGGACTCCGCCATTTCCCTCATTTGGTCCGCCCACGCCGCTGCCAGGTCCCGTCCCCGCACCTGCGCGGCGACTGAGACTCCCAGGCGTCGGAGGTTTTCGATCAGCGCGAGGCGGAACATGATCGGGATCGCCCAAAGTTCGCCCAGCTTCAGCGGTGACACCTTTTGGTAAGCAGCCAGGAAGCGGTTAAGGACCTCTGGCTCTATCTCTCCATCGCCATGGGACGTCACCTCGAGAGCGATGTCATACACGCGCACGCGCGCATAAGCTCCGGTGCTCCGCAATCGGGGTAGTTCGCGGTCATACCCCCTGGGGAGGTGGGCCCTTGCCGTGCGAACCTGCTCTTCAATGACGTAGAAGTTATCGAGCAACCACTCGCCAGCCGGGGTGAGGGGGCGGTCACTATTGACCGCTTCCACAAGTTGCCGTTGCACTCCTCGCAGGGCGGCCTCATTGTCCTTCAGCCGCGCAAGAAGGTGATCGCTCGTGCGTGCTGTCCCGAGTTCGTGGGAGAAGGCGAGCGTTTCGCCGTGCCGCTCCATCTGGTCGCCGGTGAACAACTCCGAGCGAAGCGGAGGCTCAACCGGGACCGCGCGGCCTTGTAGCCGATCCTCACTCGCGCGAGTCTCCGCCTCCAGATGTTCAGCAGAACCGCGGGTGAGCTTCTTTCGAGGCGAGGCGAACAAGCCGCGGCCGGTAGAATCGCTCTGGTCACTGTTGGGAGTAGTTCTCAGGCCGGCCCACCTCCAAGGGGTTGCGCTGTTGGTCGTCGATCGCGCGTGGCCCGTGAAGTTTCACGGGGCAAACTGAAATCGTGTGACTGCTTCAATAGCCGGAGTTCGTCCGCAAGCGCGTGACATCAGCGGCCACCAAATGCCAAGCAGGCGCTCCCATCGTGGTGAGGACGCGTGCCGGGGACCGCAGTTCAGCGAGGAGGGATGTCGTCCCGGCGCCGGAACGGCGCTCTATCCGCGAACGGGGCGAAACTGGCCCAGAACAGCAACGTGAAGAGCAACCCGATGGTTCCAACAACGACGAGGATCCCGCCCACGACGCGGAGATCGATGCCAACGACCGTATAACTCACGGCCCAAGCCAGGATCGCGCCGACGGCGATGAGGAGGAGACTAAAGCCGATTCCCATGGCCTGACCTTCTTTCAAACGGCGCGTCGAGGATCGGATTGACCGGACGCCGGACGTTGGACCGAAACCTGGTGCGAAACGTCATGACCTAACTACCTCCAGCGCCCCCGCCCTCCGACGCCAGCAATCGCCATGATAACGACGACAACGATGATCACAAGGAGCAGATTGCTCGTTAGGACATAGGCGCCGCCCCCGAAAAGCAGAAGCAGTAAGAGTATGACAACCAGTAGCCACATTTTCAGTTTCCTTTCCAGACCCTATTCAGATTCGTGCGTTTCGGTGGGGGCATATGACCAAAGCGTTTTTACCACCCTGCTAACGCTTGGCAGCGTGCTTCGCCTTATCGGCGCTCGCGCTCACGGCATCCTTGACCTTGTCGCTGGCGTCCGAGACTTTGTCCTGGGCGTCAGCGATAGCTTCCTGGGCGTCGCCCTTGAGATGCTGGGCCCGACCCTTCTGCTCCAGCTCGTCGTTGCCGACCGCTCCGCCAGCCTTCTGGCGGGTAGTGCCCGCGGCCTGGTTCACCTTGCCCTTGAGTTTGTTGTCCATTGAGTCCTTCTCTTTCACTGTTCTGAGTACAGAATCCGGCCGCCCGATCAGATGTCGCTCGATGATCGGGAGCTTCCGCGGGCAACCTCGTCCCGGCCGCGGAGAGCCAGATTCAGACCCATTGGGGAGACGGCTCCCTACACCAAGCGGCGGAGGCTGCGGTGTGATGTGCGGCGGCGGCGGAACCAAACGACCGCGCCGATCGCCATCAGGACAGCGGCGCCCGCGGCCGCAAGGCTCGCGTAGAGGGTGATCCTGCTCGTCGGCGGTTCCCCGGGTTCAGTCCCGGGGGCGCCAAGGCTGGTTGTTGGTGTGTGGGATGGTGCGTCGCTCGCCGGGAACGAATCGTCGATCACCTGGTCGAGAGCGTCCTCAGTCAGCGGGTTGTCACCAACGTGGGCAGCGCCGCCTTCGTTGATTGCGTCGACATGACGAGTGTCGTTGTCATCGATTTCGTCGTGAGTTGGCCCGGGCTTGAATGCTGGCGTGGTCATTTTTCTCGTCCCTCCGGTTTACGGTGTGGCTACCGGTTGGCGGCCGTTGGTGCTGCTCACATCTACGAGCTCGTCGAAGATCGCCCGGTACTGCGTCATTGCTGAGCGCAGGTCGTCTGTGGAGGCAGCGCCGCGCTGGTTCCGTTCGGCGGCTTCGTGGGCTGCGCGGTAGTCGATAACGACGCGCGGGTGGTCAACCGAGACGGCGTTCGCGCTGATGTCGAAGTCGTCGGTCGGGTAGCCCCGTGCCTGGAGTACCTCGGTTACCAAGCGATCGGCGCGGGTAACGGCGTCACTCGGGTCATCGACAAAACGCGCCTGGGCGGCGGCCCAAACTTCCTTGTAGTGGTTGCCTTCGATCAGGGTCAACGGGCGGACGTCCACAGACTCCGCACGCTTGGTTCGCGTGTCCAGGTCATCCTCTGCCTTACCGCGCCCCTTCTCGCTGACGGTCCGGTCGTATTCCGGGCCGAACGACTCGTGCAGACGGCCGGTGCGCCGGTGTCCCGCTCGTTGCTTGAGGCTGACGATGACCGCCACAGCGATCGCGAGGACTATGGCCGCCTCGATGGCGATCCACATCCAGTTTTCTAGACCAAACCAAGTTTGCATGACTGACTTCCTCCAGACCATCGTGTCGGCCGACCATCGGAAGCCTTGGGTTTTCACCGTTGGCCAGGGAGAGAGGCGACGGTTGCCGGGCGCGCTATTCGTAGCTGGCGCCATTGGGCCTCACGGTTGGGGCGGTTTCCGCTCCATCGCTTTCTGCGTGCGACGTTGTCAGGAGAGCACAACCGCCCGCTTTTCGTCTGTCCCAAACTAGCAGACGGGGTGCTTTCCTCGCCGATTCGCCCTCGTGCAGAAGACGACAATTACGCCACCTGAAATGTAACATATCCCAAAACCACGAGGACGACCAGCACCGTTACAGCGACCAAAACTATGTTGTTCATTTAACTAACCCTCCTTTATTTGCCTAGGAATTGTGAGACGTAGAACCGTGCCTCTATATCACAGCACTGGAACCACGTAGAACTGACTATCTGTCCACACAAGAGCGACTGCGGTGCAACTGGGGGTGATTGGCAATGCGTTTGTTGGAAGTGCGAAAGCGGGTGGTGTCACCTTGCGGCCCTGCCAAGCGCGCGCGTCAGCGCAGCAGCAACACCAGCAGGACGATGATCACTACAAGGACGAGCCCTCCGCCGCCATATGCGTAGCTCTGGCCCTCTTCGCCTTTTTCCAGCAGGTTCATGAGTTTTCGATTGAGCGTTTTCACTGGTTTCCTCCTGAGGCGCTCCTGGTTGATTGCACCGTAGGCCAGCCGGGAAGGCCTGATCAGGGCCATGCGGCCCGGCTGATATGGGCCATTGGTTCCTGAAGGTCCCGGGTGGGCCACTGGGTGCCTTCCGTGTGAGCCCCGATTAGGGAAACACATCTGCGAGAGATCTGTCTGTCGCAAACTATCAGAACCCATGCCCTCGGCCGGTGGAGCAATGGCAGTCGTCCGGCCGTAGTGGACGGTACCGTCGTTACAGTCGTCACGCTGAAGGGTGCTGCAATCCGGATCGTTTGGGCGTCTTGCACCTGCCTATAGTTGCAGCGGGACTGAGTCTAGGTCGCGGAGCTTCCGGTGGCCCTAACCCAAGCTGTGACAAGCTTGTTTTGCGACCTCGTCGGCTCGACGGCGCTCATGACGCGCCTCGGCGACGACGCGAACGACCGCGTCCGACGCCCGATCTTCGTGGCCATGCGAGAGTCGGTACCGCGACTAGCGGGAGCGAAAGACTGCACGGAACCCAAGGAGCGCTCGGCGCCCGCATCAGTACCGCGCACGTCAGTAAGCGGCGGGCCGCCCGGCACATGCACAGCGGCCGCGACTACAGGTTGGTGAGCGTGCGCTTCTCGAGCTCCGAATCCGAAATCCCCAAACCACCACCGTCATTGCTCCCCTCTGCCGCCGGGGCCGGAGACGCGGTGGTCGCAGTCGCAGTGGTTGACGTCGAAGTCCTCACGCGGGGCCGGCGACCCGTCACGGCGGAGCGGGGGACGAACTTACTATGGCCGGGCCGACCACGCATGCGGCCGACGGCGGCGAACCGAAGCGTAGATTAGTGCGACGCCATCGCACGTTCTCAATAATAGTAAGCCGGCGGACCAGGCGGCGGTGGTACATACGGCGTGGGCGGCGGAGCCGTCGTGACTACCGCTGTCGGCGTGCCGGTGGGGCTTTGCGTTGGGGTTGGGCTCGCCTCCGGTACTGAGCCTGCGGCAGGCGCGCTATCGCTGGCGAGTTGTGGGAGGTACGCGCGGGTCTGGCCGGCAGCCTCGACCGCGTGGTTGTCCCGGATGAGACTCGCGGATGCCGTCACGCCCAGTACAAGCCCTGCCGCAGATGTGAGAAAGATCGCTCGAATCATTGGCCCCTGTCTGTGCCGTTAATAGCCATATGCGTCACCCGATGTCGATGGAGGCGAGGCTGCGGCAGAGTTCGCCTTGGCGACGAACCATACCCCACCAACTCCTTCGCCCTTGGCATCACCAGCGTTCTTGTCTGCGGCGTAGGTGTAGAGGGGCTTACCGTTAAGGGCGACCTGCTTGCTCCCGTCATCGCGCGTTATGATGCTAGCTTCCCCGGCCACTCCCTCCGGCATCATCGAGCTTCCGCCGGCCGCTTTCAGCGGGGGCCAGGTCGCGGCGCAACCGCCATTGCACGCACTCTTGCCGGTCGAGTCGTTGTTGAACACGTAGAGGGTCATGCCTTCACTCGTCGCGAACACCTTCCCTACGCCTGGTGCGTCTTTCAGTCGAAGCTGCGTACCCGCGGCGGATTGGGGGGCGGGCGTATTTGCCTGGACGCTGGGGGCCGTCGGCTTCGGCGCCTCTGTGTTGGGCACCGTAGCGGCGCTCCCGGTCGTCGTCGCGCCCGATGTGTAGTCGTTTCCACCACAGGCGGCCGCGACGACGCCAGCTGCCACGACCGTTGCAACGCCTACCCAGCGCAGGTTCCTCATTCTTGTCATGTCGCCTCCACACTGGGAGTACGCGCGAATCAATGGTGACGGATGCCGTCGGCATCAACGGTCCCTAACCGAACCTAAACGACAGGGCAGCGACGGGACTTTTAATCCGTTGGTCGAGAGTTCGAATCTCTCCGGGCGCACCAATTGCTGAATCTAGACGTGACAATAAGAAGAACGCTTCGCCTTACCAGAGTCAGTTTGACAGCATCGGGCTGCTTAACACGACCTGGCCGCAAAGTCACCGATCGCTGCCCCCCGGAGGGAGCCAAGGTGAACGTGGCGGGCAACCGCATCACCCACGACACCTACGGCAAGGACCGCGCCGACGCCCTTGCTGCTGCCTCGTGGGCGGCCACCGAACGGGCGCTTTCAGTAATCCGCCAGCTGGTGCAGGACATGATCGGCGAAACTTATGACCAGGGGAATGGTCAGTGCGGAGTTTGGGTTACGACCAGCACGCGACGGCCTCATTCCCAGACCAGTCGCGGCGATACCGGTTGGTTGCTCGAAGCCGCTTGAGTATTCGTGAAGAGTCACCGGGCGAAGGTCTACCGCTGATCGCTATTTGGGAAAAGCATCGACATCTCGTTTCGGATCGTCTCGCTCGTGAGGCGCCCGATTCGAATGTCCTGAACGATGCCATCGGCGTTGATGAAGAAGTTAGTCGGGAGGCCCTTCACACGGAAAGCGGCGGCGACGTCCGTACCGGGGTCTCCACCGATCAGGAACGTGAGGCCCACGCGAGTGACGTACTCGCGAACGATAGATGCGCTTTCACCCACGTTGAGGCCGACAATGACGAGCCCCTGATCACCGTACTCCCGGTAAGCAGCCTCGATCTCCGGGCCTTCGGCGCGACAGGGCGGGCACCAGCTGGCCCAGAAGTTGACCCAGACAGGGTGGCCGCGCAACTCGGAGAGCTGGATGGAATTGCCATCGAGCGAGACGACGCTGAACTCTGGAGCTGGTTGCCCGGTCCGTGGCGCTGACCCGGAGGCTTTGGCTGTCAGGGTGACATCCTGGCTCCTCGGGGGGGCATCATCTCCCTCGGTGAAGACCCAGATAAACAGCAGGGCGGCAGCAGCAAATACGGTGCTGACGAGGATGTTTTGACGCACTGCCACGATCTTCTGGCGGACGCCGGGCTGCCGTTCGGGCTGCGTTTCGTCTGGCGTTGTAGCGACCGCCGACGGGGTGTCGAGAGGCTCATGCGTAGCCATGTAGCCCCCCGAAAAAGAGGTTGCCATAGTAGGTGAAGAGCGTGGCAGCGAAGCCGCCGATGAGGAAGTACGCGCTCCGTTGACCGCGCCATTCGCGCACGACGCGAGCGTGGAGATAGCCGCCATAGATCAGCCAGGTTGCGAGTGAAGCAGTCTCCTTGGGGTCCCACGACCAGTAGGTGCCCCAGGCGATCTCCGCCCAGATCGCCCCGAGGAGGATGGTGAGCGCGAGTAATGGGAAGCCAACCAACACAGACCTGTAGGCGACCTCATCAAGAACCTCGCTCCGTGGGAGCCAGCCCACCGAATCGTGGCGCTGGACGAGGTAGAGAACCGCCGCTGCAAAGGCAACGGTGAACGCGCCGTACGCGATGATCGCGACAGCGACGTGGACGGTGAGGAGGAACTGGTTCTGGAGCGCGGGAACGAGCGGTTCGGCGCCACTCGGGATCGTGGCTGCGTAGGCCAGCAGGCCAATCGCCACGGGCAGAACGATGATCGCGAGTGTTTCGAAGCGGTAGCGGCGTTCGAAGAACAGGAGGAGGGCGAGAACGCCCCAGGCGAACGCGAGTGAGAATTCGAACATGCTGGTGAACGGCCCGTGCCCGGAGGCAAAGGCACGGAGAACGAGTGCCACGCTGAGGAAGATGAAGCCGTTGACGGCGAGAATCGAAGCGTTTCGCCTGCTGGAGTTGGTGCCTCCGTCGGCTTGCAGCGTCGCGGTTCCGCCGGACGCTGCGGCGCCCGCGAACGCGAGGCGCGAGCGGCCACCCATCGCAGCTACGAGCTGAAGCAAGAAGGCCAGCGAAAGCGTGGCAAGCGCGGCAAGGAATACGTCATAGGACAGGCTGTTCATTGTTTCCTCCCTGGTCCTGGTCGAGGGTTGGCCGGGTTCCCAGCGATGTTGAGACACGTTCGCTCAGCTTTGCGAACTCGCCACCGAGGGAGACGCTTCGCTGGGCTGGCATTCCGAGAGTGACCTGTACGGTGCCATCGGGATGTTCCGTGCACAGTCCCCAGAGCCGCTTCGGGGGCAGATAGAAGAGCATGACCATGCCGAGAATCATGAACCCGCCCGCGAACCAAATGACGGTGGTGCCCGGGTCCTTCACTACGTTGAGGCCGGTGAAACGGCCTTCGCGCTCGAAGGTGAAGACGAGCCCGTTGATTTGGGCGGGCACTCCCTGCGAGAGGTTCTGCGGCCGGGCGGCGCGAATGTAATCCTCATAGATATCGATGCGAACCTGGCCCGCGTGGATGAGGCTGTCCGGTGCGCCCATGATTGGCCCGGTGATGTACACCGCTAGGCCAGAGTCTGGGAGGTCAAACTTGCCGAGCGGGCGCTCACCATCGTTCGTGCGTTGCGCGAGCGGCACACCTTCCCGGTAGAGGAGCTTGCCGTCCGCATCCTGGACCTTGATGACGAACGCCTGGCCGTAGAATGACTCATGGAAGGCGATACCGTCATAGCGCAAGGGCGAGTTAACCAGCACAGTGCCCCGCTTCACGGGCTTGCCGTCCGCGAAGATGGTGAGGTCGCTTCGAAGGTCTTTTGCCCGGCCGTCCGCGTAATACTCGTCGATCGAACGGTCCACGCGCACGGCGATATTCGTACCTAATCCGAGGTCGCGGGTCGAACCTTCGGCGACAACAAACTGAGAATCGCTGAATCCCCAGAGACCACCAGCGACCGCGCCCGCAAGGATGAGAACCAGGCCAAGGTGGCTGAGGAATGTCCCGAAGCGGCTGAAGCGGTTCTTTTCCGCGAAGAGCGCGACGGAATCTGCGTTAACTTCGGTCCGGACGTGGTAGTGCGCGCGGGCCAGTGCCGACCGAACTTGGGCCGCGGTGTCGGAGACTGCGGCGGTCTGGCTCCACTGTGCATGGAACTTCGCGCGAACGAGGAAGCCTTCGTTCATGCGCACGCGGGTGTGGAAAGTGGCGTTCCAGATCCCACGCCAGCGCCGAGCGGTGCAGACGATGATGCTCACAGAGAGCAGTGCGAGCAGGGAGCGGAAGAAAACCGAGCGGAAGATGTTGAAAAGGCCG
>JBDTVB010000001.1:0-23870 GCA_040007415.1 Anaerolineaceae bacterium | reverse complement strand
TGAAACGCCGCTCCTCGCCAGGCGCGGTATCGTCACGCCTTGGACGCTCGACCAAATTTTGGAAGCGACGCGAGGGCGATATCAGACCTGTTCGCTTGCCGCCGCTCGCTCGCGCGCTCTACAATCGGCAATCTTTGGATAGCCGAGCGGGTAGGAGCTTTTTGCGATGAGCAGCACCATGGACGCGCTGGTACAGGTCCCGATGTTTCGGGAGCTCAACAAGAAGACCCTCGAGCGGCTCGAGCGAATCGCGCGGCAACGCACCTTCAACACCGGCGACGTGATCGTCAAAGAGGGCGATGAGGGCGTTGGGTTCTTCCTGATCACCAGCGGCAAAGTGACCGTGAGCAAGGACGGGAGGGAACTCGCGAAGCTGGGCGTGAACGAGTTCTTTGGCGAAATGGCCCTGCTCGATAACTACCGCCGCAGCGCGACAATCACCGCGACCGAGCCAACGAAGTGCCTGGCGATGCTGCGCTCCGATTTCGTCGCCGAACTTCGTTCGAACGCAGACCTCGGCGTTGAGATGTTGACCCTGATGAGCCGCCGCGTCCGCGACGCCGACGAGCGCCTGGCCCACGACTAGAGCGCCAGCTTTTCGCTCCAATTGCGCCGACCGACTGAACGCCCATCCTAACGGGGAAGAGTGGGGGGTGTGCGCGTGGCGAAAGTATCGAAAGCGGTCCTGATTACGGGCTGTTCAACCGGCATCGGGCGGGCGACTGCCGAGCGGATGGCTGCCAACGGCTGGACGGTTTACGCCACAGCCCGGCGGATCGAGTCGATCGCTGACCTTGAATCGAAGGGCTGCAAGCTGCTCGCGCTGGACGTCTGCGACTCGGCTTCAATCCGGGCCGCGGTGACTACGATCGAGGCCGCGGAGGGCGCCGTGGGCGTGCTCGTGAACAACGCTGGCTATGGCCAGGAAGGCGCGATCGAAGAGGTTCCGATGGCTGAAGTCCGGAGCCAGTTCGAAACGAACGTCTTTGGTCTCCTGGAACTGACGAAGCTGGTGCTCCCGGGGATGCGCGCGCAAGGCTGGGGACGGGTGATTAACGTCGGTTCTATGGGCGGACGGCTGACCTTTCCCGGTGGCGGCATCTACCATGCCTCGAAGTACGCGGTCGAAGCGATCAGCGATGCGTTGCGGTTCGAAGTGCGCGGATTCGGCATCAAAGTCAGCCTGATTGAGCCCGGCTTCATCCGCACCGAATGGAGCGACGCCGCGATCAAGAGCATGGGCACGGGGGCCGGGCCGGGACCGTACGCAGCGTTCAACCGTTCTGTGGCCGCCAACGTGGCGAATGCCTATTCGGGCGCACTTTCAAGGCTCTCGCGCGGCCCCGAGGCAGTCGCGGCGGCAATCGAGCACGCGGCAGGATCGCGCCGTCCTCGCACGCGCTACGCCGTCGCACCGAGCGCCACGCTGCTTATCAAGACTCGCCGCTGGCTGCCGGACCCGATCTGGGACGCAATCCTGCGCCGCCAGTACTCAACCCCGCGAAGGTAGGCGGCGCTTCCGCGAATGAGCGTATAAAGTCCTCCTGTAACGTTGGCTGGCTCGCACGCGTCAACCTGGGATGCGAGCTCAAAGCCCAGCCCCAACCAGACAAGAGGAGTTGCAGCATGCCCTACCAGTTCACCGAAGCCGGCCTCACGCGGCAGGCCGAAGTCACCAAGTTCATGGACGACCACATCTACCCCAACGAGACGGAGTACTACCGCCAGTACCACGCTGGTGGCGACCATTCGTATCCGCTGATCCTCGATGAGTTGAAGGCTGAGGCGCGGAAGCGCGGACTGTGGAACCTCTTCCTCCCGCACCTCCGCGAAGGCGACCCGGGCACGAAGCTTTCGAACCTGGATTACGCACCAATCTCCGAGCAGCTGGGCAAGGTGACTTTCTCTTCGGAGGTGCTGAACTGCAACGCCCCGGATACCGGCAACATGGAGATCCTCAACCTCTACGGCAACGAAGGCATTCGGCGCGACTGGCTGACGCCGCTGCTGAACGGCGAAATCCGCTCGGCTTTCGCGATGACGGAACCGGCAGTCGGCTCATCTGACGCCACTAATATCTCCCTGAGCATTGTGCGAGACGGCGATGACTACGTCCTGAACGGCCGCAAATGGTTCACTTCTGGGATCATGGCGCCGCGCTGCAAGGTAATGATCGTGATGGGCAAGACGGACCCGGAGGCGGCGCGCCATCGCCAACAGTCGATGATCGTTGTCCCCAAGGAGACGCCCGGGGTGACGGTCGAACGCTCATTGACGGTGTTCGGGAGCGAAGACCGGGGGGGTCACGGGCAGGTGCTGTTCGAAAACGCCCGCGTTCCAGCGGATCACTTGCTCGGCGAAGAGGGTGGCGGGTTCGCGATCTCGCAGGCACGTCTGGGGCCGGGCCGCATTCACCACTGCATGCGCACCATCGGCGTCGCCGAGCGGGCGCTGGAACTGATGATTAAGCGCGCGATGAGCCGATCGACGTTCGGCTCATTGGTCGCCCAGAAGGGCTTGATCCAGGACTGGATCGCCGAATCGCGCATCGAAATCGATATGGCCCGTGAGTACGTGTTACGCACCGCACACCTGATGGACACGGTTGGCAACAAGGCCGCCGCGACGGAGATTTCGGGCATCAAAGTGGCGGTGCCAAACATGGCCCTGAAGGTCATCGACCGAGCCATCCAGGTGCACGGCGCGGGGGGCGTCACCCAGGACTTCCCGCTTGCCCACATGTGGGTGCACGCACGGACGCTGCGCCTCGCAGACGGCCCGGACGAAGTCCACAAGATGACGATCGCCCGCCGCGAACTGAAGAAGTACGACCCAAACTTCAAGATGACCCCGTCCGCCGGGGAGGCCGAGCCACAGGTGTTCATGCGGCCCTAACCGCGGACCGTCCGAATGGCGTGGGGGAGGCGGTGCCTGCGAACGCCGCCTCCAGCTTTCCGCGAGCTACCGGCGGTACGGCCCGTCGCGCCACTCGAGGGCGCCTTTCAGGCCCGTGCCGGCTTCGTTGGACTCGCGCATCTTGTCCTGCCAGGCGTAGCTGTGGCCGGTGAACTGGGCGGCGGCGTCCAGGTCAGTGGAGGTGCGAACGGACGAGTAGATGCCCATGTTTTCGTAGAAGCGGTTCATGTTGAGCTTGAGCATGGCCAGGTGGTCGGCCGAGATGTTCGCCACGCGGTCTGCAAGGGCCGTGGTGCGCTCTTCGAGTTCGTCTTTCGGGTAGCTGTAGTTGACCATGCCGATGCGCTCGGCCTCGGCGCCGGTGACGCTATCGCCGGTGTAGTAGAGTTCCTTCGCCTTGCGCATGCCGATGACGAGCGGCCAGATGACCCCCGTGCGGCTGGTACCGAGCCCGCGAAGGCCGGGGTGGCCGAGCTGAGCGTCGTCTGCGGCAGTCACCAGGTCAGCCATCATCGCCAGCTCGCAGCCGCCAGCCAGGGCGTAGCCGTGGACCTGGGCGATAGTCACCTTGGCCATGTTCCAGAAGTACATGTGGATGTCGGTGATCTGCTGCATGCCGGTGCGAATGCCCATCAGCAGGGGCCGGCGCTGTTCATCGACGCGCTTGTAGCGGCGCACCACGCCGTCTGCGCCACCGCGCGAAGGCGTGAGGTCGTAACCGGCGCTAAAGGTGCGCCCGGCGCCCTTAACGATGATCACGCGGCAGGAATCGTCCGCTTCGAAATCGTGGAGCGCTTCCCAGAATTCGAAGAGCAGCTCCTGGCTGAGGGTGTTCATCTTCTCCGGGCGGTTGAGGGTGATGCGGCCGACGCGGCCATCGGTGCCGACGCGGTCAAGTTGGAGGTGTTCGAAAGTCGTACTCATGCGCGCAATTCTACGCCGGACGCGGGCGCCGGGTGCTGGAGACGTAGAAGTAGGCCGGCGCTTCTTTGCTCTTTGCACGAGCCTCTCTACGCTAACGGTGCATGGCCGAACCGAACTGTCACTACTGCGACCGCGAGGGCGAATCCGAATGCCCAACGTGCGGGCGGCTTTACTGTGAGGAACATGGCGATGACGTCTGCCTGCGCTGCATGGCGCCCGAATCCGCCACCCCTTCTGCGGCCGTTTATCGAGGCTCCGTGGTCGCGCTCATAGTCGCTTCGCTGGTCGCTGTCTTTCTCCTCGTTCGGCCACCAGAAAGTAAGAGCAGCACGGATGCCTCGCGCATCCTTGCGACCGCAACCTCTGCGACAGGAGCGACGGCAACTCCGACGCGCCCGGGCTCCACTGCGACGCGCACGAGCAGCGCGGTTGCGAGCGCCACTCCGGCGGCTGGCACGCCGGCAGCAGCCTCCCCCACTGGGACCGCGAAGAAGACGTACACCGTGCGCGAGGGCGACACGCTTTCGGGCATTGCGGCCGCCAACGGAACAACAGTTGAGGCGATCCTTGCGCTCAACCCCGGCCTTACTCCGCAGGCGCTCGCAATCGACGCATTGATAACGCTGCCATGAAACCGAACTGGAAAGACGACTCCGCCCTGCAGGAAGAGATGCACCGCCGCGGGGTACGCAGCCGCGTCGTCCGCTCAGCGATTGTCTGGTCGCCGCTGGCGGTGATAATGGGACTGCTCTTTCTCTACTTCGTATGGGACACGGCTCTCAATTCTGGCGGCCACGGCGGCAGCTGGGTGCTCGTCACCATCATGGGTGTGATGGCGGGGCTCTTTGCATTCCAGGCTGGACAGGCATTGCTGGACCTTTTCGGAGAGCCCAGCAGGCGCACCGGTTTGGTCACGAGGCGTTGGTCTCGCAGTGATTCGTTCGTGATCAAGAGCCACTACATCCGGCTCGGCAAACAGATACTTCGCGGGGACGCATTTCAGCTCGCCGGAATCAAAGAGGGCGATTACGTGGACGTCACGTACTACCCCAACTCGGCGGTCATCATCTGGCTGGACAAGGTGCCAGCGCCCGAACCCGGTACCACCGCAGGCCCTGAGCTAACCGCCAGGTAAGGAAGGCTCCATCGTCAAGTGGAATCAAGCTAAGCGAGCGGTGGCGGGCAATTCCCGCACAGCCGCCGCTGCGCTAGCGTGAGCAGGATGGATCGAAGTGCAGAGGCAACGCGAGGGTTGGCTGGCCGCCGTTGGGCTGGCGTTGCTGCGCTGCTCGGGTTGGTCCTAGGGTCGCTTGCGATCGCGGCCTCGGGACTGGGTGAAGGCCCCGGAGCTGTGCGGGCGGACGATGGGCCGGGTTCTCGCGAATTTGTGATGCACCTGGCGTTCCCGGATTCCCGCGACGGGAGGGTGCTGACGATCACCCTCTTCCTGATCGATGGCGACGCCGATCTCTCGGTACGCATCGCAGAGGGTAGAGCGGCCATGCTCGCGCGATTCCCCGGGTCAACCGAGCTGAGTGCATCGCAGGTGCAGGCCCAGTTCAACATCAGCGACAACGTGCGCTGGCCGGGACTCGGGACCAGTTGGTCCTACAACCCCGCAGGGGCCTCCTCCGCGCTGACGGCCGATGCAGCGTTAGGGGCGATCGCTGTTGGCGCGAACGGATGGACGAATGCGGGCGAGAGCGGGTGGCAGTACACGTATGCCGGTGAAACCACGACCGCACCAGGCTGCAACGGGGAGATCGGTGCTTTGCCGAGGGATTCGCAGAACGTGGTCGGCTGGGGCCACCTCGTGAACGGGTTTTGGGGTTATACCTGCTGGTGGACCGGCGCCCAGACGGTCGCGGGGACGAGCTTCCGGGCGCTCGAGGAGTTTGACATCGTCTTTGAAAGCAGCCTCTCAGTGCCTTACACGCCGAACGTGTTGAAGGCGCTGGCGTTGCACGAATTCGGTCACGGGTTGGGGCTGCAACACACTGAACCGGCGCATTGCCCCGGCCATGTGATGTGCGCCGGTTCCGGGGCGACGGCGCTACAAACGCTCACCGACGACGACATTGCTGGGGTGGTGGCACTCTACGGCATCGCACCGACGCCCACGCCGACCCCCACGCCCACGCCAACACCGACAGCAACCCCACCGCTCCTGCCAGGGGGACCTAAGGCGCGCTTGTTCGTGGTTGGGGTGGCGCGGGACTGAGGGGTGCGCTCCGCCAACTCAGCGCTTGCGGAAGGCGTAGCCGTCCCGCTGCATGCTGACAAAGCTGTTCTGGCCGAGGATGACGTGGTCCTGGACGTGAATGTCGAGCAGCTCCCCGGCGGCGATGAGGTCCGTGGTGACGGCGATGTCTTGCGGGCTTGGCTTGGGGTCGCCGCTGGGGTGATTGTGGGCGAGGATGACCGAGACGGCCTCGATGATGATCGCCTCGCGGAAGACCTCAGCCGTGCGCACACCGACAGCGTTGACTCCCCCGCCGGTGACCGGCGAGACGGAGCCGAGCAGCCGACCCTTCATGTCGAGGGCGAGCACGTAGAGCGATTCCTTCGTTTTTCCAAGGACGCGCGGGCCGAGCAGGGCAGATACCGATTCCGGGGTGCGCAGGGCGGGGCGCGAATCGGGGTCGATCTGCTGGACGCGGCGGCCGAGCTCGATGGCGGCGGACAGTTGCGCTGCCTTGGCGGGGCCCAGGCCTTTGGTGCGCATCAAGGAGCGGGCATCCGCGCGCGCCAGGCCGCTGAGACCGCCCACCGATTCGACCAGGCCGCGCGCCATGTCAACCACGTTTTCGCCGGCTATCCCGGAGCGCAGAATGATCGCGATCAGCTCGGCATCACCAAGCACACTGGCGCCGTGTTCGAGCAGCCGTTCGCGGGGGCGCTCATCATCGGCGAACTCGCGGATCGTGCGGTAGCCGTTCCGGGCCGGGGCTTCTGGATCGTCCACGCGGGGATTGTAGGGCAACGCGCCGGGGATTTGGCGCTGGAGTGCTCAGGAGGCAGCCTTTCGGCGGTCACTAAGGCGCCCCAGTTCGCGCTTGTTTTCGTAGAGGGCGGAATCCGCATGCTGCAGTAAGCGTTCGACTTCGTTGAACTCGTCCAGCGCCGCCAGGCCCACGGCCGCCCGCACATGTGCACCAGTGTCGATCGAGCCGTTGAGCAGGATGGGGGTCGAATCGAGCGCTGCGCGGATCGCGGAGACGATGGCGTTCGCCTGGGCATGGGTCGCATCCGGGAGGATGACGGCAAACTCGTCGCCGCCAGTCCGGGCCGTTATGCCACGGTTGGCTACCGCGTCGCGGATGCAGTTTGCGACCAACCGCAGCGCGAAATCGCCGGTGTGGTGGCCGTAGGTGTCATTGATCGTCTTGAAGTCATTGAGGTCGATCAGGGCGAGCGTCAGAGGCGTCATGTTCGCGTTGCTCTCGGCGCTCAGGCGTGCAAGCTCCTGGTTGAAGAACCGGCGATTGTAGAGCCCGGTCAGTTCGTCACGGCTGGCGAGTTCGCGGAAGCGGCGCGCCCACTCGCTGTCCAACAGTTTCTGCTTGCGCCGGGGGATCGAAGACAACCAGTTGATCAGTCCCGAAAGCGCAAGAAACGAGGACACCTCAGCGATGAGCCATCCGACGGAGCCCGAATACCAGGCCATCAACGAGACCGCGAGAAACGCCGCGCCGGCCAGTAGCCCAACCGTCCGCGCAAGCCAGATCGCGCGCGCCACCGAGGGCTGTTCCTCGGCCAGATATGTTCGTGCAGACATCAAAGCCACCCTCTATGGGTGATCGTCGGCAGACCGAGGGGAAATGGGCAGGGTATTCCCTGACAATTTCCGCAGACAGTGAAAGCGCGACTCGCGAAGAAGGGTGAGCGGCCGGAGGAACGCAAGAGCCCAGACGGCCTCCTGACTGGACAGGCAGCGGCCGATCGGCTCCACTTGCCGCAAACACATGTCCGGGAGCCTCTGATGAACTACGAAGACCTGGTGCTGGAAGTCGCGCGCGACGTTGCGACGGTGATTCTCAATCGACCCGAGAAGCTGAACGCACTGAACCGCGGGCTGCAGTTAGAGATCCTGCGGGTCTGCGCCGAGCTAAAGAGCCGCGACGATGTCCGGGCCGTGGTCTGGACGGGCGCCGGCCGCGGCTTCTGTTCTGGTGCGGATCTCACCGGGCCGCGTCCAGCCGCTGCTGAGCAGATCCCATGGCAGCAGGTGATGGACGAAGACAGCTGGGTTGGGCGCCAGGCACGCGCCGTCTACCTGATCGACAAGCCGACGATTGCTGCCGTCAACGGGGTGGCCGCCGGCGCGGGCATGTCCCTCGCGCTCGCCTGCGATATCCGCCTCGGTTCGGAGAACACGCGCTTCAAGACGGTCTTCATCGAACGCGCACTCGCGCCGGATGCGGGGATGACGTACTTCTTGCCGCGCATCGTTGGCACGGGTAACGCCATGGACCTGATCCTGAGCAGCCGATCGGTTCAATCCGAAGAGGCGCTGCGGATGGGGCTGCTCCAACGCGTGGTGCCGCACAACAGTCTGATGGATGAGGCGATGGCGTTGGCCAACCAGATCGCGGCCTTCCCGCCGCTCGCCGCGATGATGTCGAAGCGCTCCGTCCAGCATAGCCTCGACGCCGACTTCGACGACCAGCTGCGTTACGAGATCCGGGCGATCGAAATCGGCCGCCGGGCACCCAACGATGCGAAGGAATCGGCCGCCGCGTTCGTGGAGAAGCGCGTGCCGAAGTACACGGGGAGCTGAGCCTCAGACGGGCTTGATCGAACGGCAAAGGATGACGGGGAGCGGCGACCGCTCGACGATTCCCAGCGCGGTGCTGCCACCAAAGAGGTGGTAGGCGGCGCTGTGGCCGTGGGTAGCGACGGCCAACGCCGACGCGCCGAGTTCTTCAGAAACGGAGATGATCGCAGGCGCGGCGCCGTCTATCAGCATCAATTCGCGGACTTCTTCGTTGACGCGCTCAGAGCCCGGCAAGGCCTGCCGGAGTTTCTTGAGCTGGGCAGCACAATCCTCGGCGCTATGGTCCGGCCCGGCGGGCCAGCAGAGCCGCAACAGAGTGACGTCGACGCAACCGGTCTCGAGCAACGGTCCGAGGGCGCGAACGACCGCGAGTGAGGCCGGGGAGCCATCGCTCGTCGCAACGATGCGGTAACTTTCGCGTGGTGCGGGCGGCTGGATGCTTGGGCCGGTGACCATGATCGGTAACTCCGTGTGGGCCACAAGGTCCAGGGCGACGCTCCCGAAGAGGGCGTGGCGAATCGCGCCCGCTCCGCGTGAGTCCATCGCAATCAGCGACGCGCCTGTCTCTTCGGCTGCTCTCAGTACTGTTTCCCAGATATCTTCCCCGCGCGCCTTCCGGATCACGAGGGCGTCGCCATCAACGCCTGTCTTCGCGAGGATCGCAGCTATTGCAGATTGCCAGCCTGGCATGGCCGACTTCGCGGCGGCTTCAAGGCTGAGCCCGGGCTGGTCTGCGAGATCAAGCAGCGGGTCGAGGACGCGGGCGAGGGTGAGCTGCGAGCCGGTTGCCCGGGCAAACGCCGCAGCGTGAGGCAGGGCGCGCAGCGAACGCTCGGAGCCGTCAGTTGTTACGAGTACTCTCATGTGGCTATTTGACCATGCCGGGGCCGTTGTTCGCACGGCCGAACGGGTAGATTCGCGTAGTCATTCTGCCGGAATTACGCGGGCTGATTGACGGGTCGCGGCCGGAAGATCGTGGTGTGACGAAGCCGTGCCAGTGTGACCCCCGTTTCGGACAGCAGCAGGCCGTCGAGGTCGGCAACGTGGTGGCCCTTCCGTTCGTATGCCCGGATGAACCGTCCGGCGACCGTCACGGTCTGGCCGACGAGGGCTGGGGACAGGTGCTGGACCTGGGTACGGGTGTGGATGGACGGCCCGTAGGCGAACGAATGCTTGAGCAGTGGGGTCATTCGTGCTGCGACCCAGCCGGGGTGGATGCGGGCGCCGGGGCCAACCCACGGCAGCGCCTCGTCGTGCTGCTTCTCCGCGGCGTACGCGGTCGCCTCTTCCAGTTGGTACGGCAGCGCCATAGGTCGAAGCTCGCGGGCGGTGGGGGCGGATTCCAGCGTCAGTTCCGGCAGCTCGACGGGCGCTGATTCAGCGGTTCGCCACGCGGAGTCTGTCAGATCTTCCAGCCAGGGGGCGTTGCCCAGCCCCATCTCGCCACGCATGCAGACTTCGCCGTCCTGGTTGGCAACTTCGAATGCGCGGGGCTGCGGTCCGGAAGCAACGCGAATCGTCAACGAATCGCCGGGGTAGACAGGCTGGCGGAAGTACACATCGGCCCAACCATCCTCCAGCCAGCGTTCGCCCAGCGCCTCAACGATTGCGCGGGCGCACCAGCCCCAGACGGTGACGCCGCCGACCAGTGCTGCCTTGAAGCCGAAGGCGCGCGCCACTTCGGTGGAGTGGATCGGGTTCGAGATGTCGGGGCTATCGAGGCCGTCCAGGAATGCTTCAAAGTGGCGTTCGACGGCCCAATCGGAGGCCTGCGTGCTTGTGCTCATGGCGCGCATCTTAGCAACCCACGAGCGCATTACGGGCGCCATTGCGCTGTATACTCCGCGCCAATTCACGGAGGCAGCACCGACCATGGCAGACATTTTCGACATCAGCGGCAAGACAGCGATCGTCACCGGGGCGTCCTACGGCCTTGGCGTGACCATGGCCGAAACCTTCGCCGAAGCCGGGGCGAACGTCGTCCTCGCCGCGCGCAGCAAGCAGAAGCTCGATGAGCTCGCGGCTGCGATCGAATCGCGAGGGGGCAAGGCGCTGAGCGTCGAATGCGACGTGGCAGACTCGGCCAGCGTGAAGGCGATGGTTGACGCGGCCATCGCGCGGTTCGGCCGCGTCGACATCCTCGTCAACAACGCCGGGGTCTCGGCCGAGGCCGGGTTCATGCCGGAACGCGTCCCGGACGACCTGTTCGCCCACACGATGCAGGTAAACGTGATGGGCACCTTCTATTGCTGCCGCGAAGTGGCCGCCCACATGCTCGCCGATGGCAAGGGCGGTTCGATCATCAACATCGCTTCGGTCATGGGGATCAGCGGCCAGCAGAACGGTCCGGTCGCCTACCAGGCGAGCAAGGGCGCGGTTATCAACCTGACTCGCAACCTGGGAGCCAGCTGGGCAGACCGCAAGGTGCGTGTCAACGCTATCGCTCCTGGCTGGTTCCCAAGTGAGATGACCGCCGGCTGGTTCGCGGTCCCAGAGTTCCTCGAACGCTTTGTGAACGAGGCGCCGATGTCTCGCGTCGGCCATCCAGATGAGCTCAAGGGGCCATTGCTCTTCCTGGCCAGCGATGCCTCAAGCTTCGTCACCGGCCAGACGATCGCGGTCGATGGCGGGGTCTCAGCGGCGGTGGGTGGCAACTACACACCGGAGTTGTTCGAACAGGTTGCGCAGATCCTCGGGCCGGTGGCGACGCGTATTATGCCCGGCGGCTGAGCGAATTCACGATTGACGATCAGGCCCAGCGGCCCCGGAGGAACCCAGTGAGCAGACTTGCACCCCTTGAAATGGATTCACTCACGCCAGAGCAATCCGAGGTTGCGGCGGCGATCATGGCAGGGCCGCGCGGCGGCCTTCGCGGACCGTTTGAGGCGTGGCTGCGCAGCCCCCTGCTTGCGGACCGCGCCCAAAAGCTGGGCGAGTACTGCCGCTTCAACAGCAGCCTGCCGAAAGACCTCTCAGAGCTCGCGATCATCCTCGCTGGCAAGCACTGGAAGTCGCAGTATGAGTTCTGGGCACATGCACGGCTGGCGCGCGAAGCAGGGCTCGCGGCGGAGGTGATCGAAGCGGTGCGCCTGGGCACTGCACCGCCATTCACCAAGGACTCAGAGCGCGTTGTCTACGACGTGGTGACCGAGTATTTCGCCACCAACCGCGTCTCAGACGCCACCTACGGGCGCGCAAAAGCGACGCTCGGCGAGGCGGGAGTTGTGGACCTGATCGGCGTCGTCGGCTACTACGGGATCGTCTGCATGACGCTGAACGTGTTCGAAGTGGCGCTGCCGGCGGGCCAGGAGCCGCCGCTATCGTGATGCGGCGCGGCTACTGGTAGATGACGACGTCCGGCTGGGGGACGAGGGCCGAAACCTGGGCGGGCGACATCAGGTCCACGTCCTGCTGGTAGAAGAGCTTCATCGCACCATGCTCCATGGCATCGCCCTCAACGAAAGCGTTGTACTCACTGATCTTGGCGGCCGCGTAGCCGAAGCCGTCGATGTCGATCGTCAGGTCCACGCCGGAAAAGTCAGCGATGCCGGACTTGTTCGAAATCATCCCCGGAGTGAACTGGTGGATGATCAGAAGCTTGTCCGGCAGGTGGTTGGCCACCACCAGGTCGTGGAGCATCGCCTGCGCGACGTTGATGGCGGAGGCGTCCATTGAGCCAATCGCAACCCCCGGACGAACTCCGGCCGGCATCGTCCACTCTGGATCCAGGGCGAGGTGCACCCTGGGGTTGGCGAGGTAGGGGAGCACCGCCGAGACCTCAGCCTCAACTGAGCTCCAGCCGATCTGCAGGTCAAGGATGACGAGCATGTCGTAGGCGTCGGCGAGGGCGATGTACTGCTCGATCAGCGAAGGTGCCATGCGCGCGAGGTAGTCGCCGTCTGGCCCTGCGCTCGCCTGGGCGACGGCAGCGATGAGGTGAAATGCGCCCACCGTGCGGCGGCCACCGTTCACGAGGTCGTAGGCGGCAACCTGTCCTTCGAGCGACGCGATCATCGCTTCGACGCTCCCGAACTGACCGAGCGCGCCAAGCCCCGGCACACCGGGGACGCCGTAGTAGGCAACCACCTGGCAGTTGCGAAGCACTGACGTTGCCGGCGCGGGGCGGAGCGTAAATCCGCCCGAATCATCGCGTGGAGAGTAGCAACGCCGGGCCACCGTGGGTATGGGGACCGGGGTTGGGGTCGGGAATGCTCCATCTGCCGCCAGCCCGGGGAGAACGGCGCGCCGTTCGTTGGCTGACGGGCCGGCTGAGGCGAGCATCCAACCTCCAATCAGCAGCGCAGCGAGCGACAACATGGTGACGCTCGCCGCCCCAAGCCAGAGAGGATGAAGCCGGGTCATGCAGGGCGAGTGTACAGGCCTCCCACGCTTACTGCCGCCGCAGGGCCCCGCGCAGCTCGCCCGCCGAATCGACCTTCTGGTCGTCGGCGAGTTCGAAGACGACCTTGTGAAGCGTGCCCGTGAAGGCGTAGGGAGCTTCGAATTCGCCCACGGATGGCTTTGGCGCGCGGCCTACCTCCAGCCCGATAAACGAGGCTTGCGCGCGGTAGGTCTGGGGCATGTCCACGGTGCCACAGGCTTGGCCGTTGATGAACAGGGTGCCTTCGCCCTGGAACGGTCCCGTCTTTCGCATCTCGAAACGGAGGTCGCACTTGCCCCTGGGCACAGGCCGGTCGGAGCGGACGAGGTAGTGGCGGTTGACGAAGTTGTAATCGTGCACGAGGTGGCCGTCGCGGACGTAGAGCGCGTACCCGCCGCACCAGTCGCCCTGGGCGACCAGCGCGCCTTCGGCGCCACCATCAGGAATCTCAACCTGTGCTGTGATGCTGTACGAACGGTTGCGGATGTCCGGTGCGGCTGCCCGAGGGATGCGCCCGGCGCCAGGCCGTAGCTCCCAGTGCCTGCGCGAAGCGACGCTGTACGGGTTCGAGCTGACGAAGCGGGCCAGCGTGTCGTTCATTGGCAGCACTTTGTGGGCGCCGGCCTCCGCAAACCAGCGCCCGACCATCTCGGTCAGCTTCTCGGGCTGCTCGGCGCCGAGGTCGTGCAATTCGTTGAAATCTTCGTCCAGGTGGTAGAGCTCCCACTGATCGGCATCGAAAGCGGTGCCGGGCTGATGCCAGGTAACCGCCTTCCAGCCGCCGTGCCAGATGCCGCGGTGTCCGAGCATCTCAAAGTACTGGCTCTTCTTCTTTGTCGGTTCGTCTGGGGCGGCGAAGCTGTACGCCAGGCTGGTCCCTTCCACCGGCTGTTGGGCTACCCCGCCGATCTCGGCTGGCGGCCGGATACCGGTCAGTTCGAGCATCGTTGGCGTGATATCCGAGACGTGATGGAACTGCTTGCGGATGCCGCCGCCGTCCGTAATGACCTTCGGGTAGTGAACAATCAGGGGGTCACGAATGCCGCCGCCATGGGTGTTCTGCTTGTAGCGCTTGAGCGGGGTGTTGCCCGCCATCGCCCAGCCGAGGGGGTAGTTGTTGTTCAGGTGGCCCTGGCCGATCTCGTCGATGTGGGCGAGATTCTCCTCCAGCGTGTCGCGCACGCCGTTGAAGTAGCGCAGGGCGTTGACCGTGCCGAAGGGCGAGCCTTCCTGGCTGGCGCCGTTGTCCGAGATCAGGGCAACGACGGTGTTCTCGAGTTGGCCGGATTCTGAAAGGAATGCGAGCAATCGGCCGATCTGCAGGTCCGCGTGCTCCAGCATCCCCGCGAACGCCGCTTGCAGCCGCACGGCGAGCCGGCGTTCGTCATCGCTGAGGTCAAGCCAGGCGCGGACGCCAGGGTTTCGCTCGGGCAGGGCAGTCTCCGGCGGGACGATGCCCAGAGTTTTCTGCCTGGCCAAACGACCTTCGCGCGTGGCATCCCAGCCCTTTTCGAAGACGGGGACGTACTTTTCGATGAACTCGGCCGGGGCGTGGTGCGGCGCGTGCTGCGCACCAAGGCACATGTAGAGGAAGAACGGCTTGCCCGGCGTGACGGATTGCTGCTGGCGAATGAACCCGATCGACTGGTCGACGATGTCTTCCGAGAGGTGATAGCCGTCATGGTCCGGCGCCTCGATGTGGTGGTTATCCATCGTCAATTCGGGGTGCCACTGGTTCGTCTCGCCCTCGAGGAAACCGTAGTAACGGTCGAAGCCACGTTGCAGCGGCCACTGATCGTAGGGGCCGGAGGGCGAGGTTTCGAAGGTGGGGGTGAGGTGCCACTTGCCGGTGGCAAAGGTGTTGTAGCCCTCGAGCCGGAGCATCTCAGCCAGTGTGCCGGCGCTCTTGGCGATACGCCCGCGCATGCCGGGGAAGCCGAAGTCCCAGTCCGCCAGCCCGCCCATGCCCACGGAGTGATGGTTGCGGCCGGTGAGCAGCGCCGCCCGGGTGGGGGAACAGAGCGCCGTGGTGTGGAAGTTGGTGTAGCGCAGTCCGCCCGCGGCAAGTGCGTCCACATTCGGCGTCGCGATCTCCGAACCGTAGCAGCCGAAGTCGGCGAACCCGAGGTCGTCGAAGACCACGTAGACAACGTTGGGCGCGCCTTCGGGCGCGGTTGGCGGCTTGGGCCACCACGGCGTTGATTCGCTTGCGGTGCGCCCTACAACGCCCTGGAACGTTTCTTCTGGCATTTTCGGTGACTCCTCAGCTACTGCGTGCGCAACGAAAACCCATGTGGCCAGTGGTGCTGGCCGGAGTGCTGGAGCTGCGTGCGGCCACACGATAACGGAAACAGTAGCTTTCGTGGCAGAGGTAGCTTCCGCCGCGAATGACGCGTTGCGTGCCCATGTCCGGGCCGGACGGGTTAGCGAGCGGACGGCCGGTGTGGTGGGGTGAAAACCAGTCTGCACACCACTCCCACGCGTTCCCAGAGGTGTTGAAGAGTCCGAAACCGTTCGGTTCGAACGCATCGACAGGGGCAGTCCCGTAAAATCCATCCTCACTCGTGTTGTGGCGTGGGAATATCCCTTGCCAGGTGTTGCAGCGATGCCGTCCGCCCGTCGTCAGGTCGTCGCCCCAGGGGTAGCGTTTGCCATGGAGCCCGCCGCGGGAGGCGAATTCCCATTCGGCTTCGGATGGCAGCCGTTTGGCCGCCCAGGCGCAGTAGGCGGCCGCATCGGGCCAGGAGACGTGGAGCACCGGGTGGTCCAGTTGTTGCTCGATCGTGGAATGCGGGCCTTCCGGCGCCCGCCAGCTGGCGCCTGGCACTTCTCGCCACCAGGGCGTCTCGGCGACTCCACGGGTCGGGGGAAAGTCCTCTGGCAGCAGCCCCGCGAAGACGAAGCTCCAGCCCGCCAGTTCGGCCGTCGTCTGGTATCCGGTAGCTTCCACGAAGGTGGTGAAGTGCGCGTTCGAAACGGCCAGCGCATCCATCCAGAACGGCTTGAGCGTGACCAGCCTGGTTGGCCCCTCCCCGTCTCCGGGCTCGCCTTCGTCCTCATCGCACCCCATGCGAAAGACGCCGCCAGGGAGCAGTACCATCCCGTCCGTACCAGCAGTTGCATCGCGTATGAACGTTGTTGGCGGTGCTTCAGCCGGCGCCGCGGAGGGTGTGCAGCAGGCGTGAGCAGACCCTTCCAGATGCGTGTCACCTGTCATTGGGTGGTTCACGGTGCTGATTGGGTGAGCTCGATGACGTTGCCATCGAAATCGGCGTAGCGGGCGGATTGGCCCCACGGTTGCGAGATTGGACCATGAAGGAGCTCGGCGCCCGCGGCGAGGGCCCGGTGGTGGGCAGCCTCAAGGTTGGTGACCACGAACCCGACCTGTGCCCCTGCTGTAGGCGCTCCTTTCGCCGCGTACAACGCGAAATGGAGGAACGCGCCTTCGGTCCACGACACGGCCGCGTGCGCGCCGCCAATCCAGCGATCGTCTTCGTCGTGAAGACTGCGGTGCAGGGCCAGGCCGAAGCCATCGCGATAGAGGGCTTCCGATCGGTCGAGGTCAGCAACTTCGAGGACGACGGCGACGAGGCGATTCGAGAGCTCTGACACGAGGCACTCCTGGCTTCCGATGGTCATCGGAACTTCCGCGGATTGTGCAGCATTGTCAGCACGGTGCAACCGTTCCGCGCCCCGCGGCGAGCTTGGCGCTTACGCCTTACACCGCGGAAAGGCATTCTGGTGGTGATGACCTACCGAATGCTTGCGCTGGACCTCGATGGCACACTGCTGAACGGCGAGGGCAAAGTCGGTGCACGCGATGCGGCAGCACTTACGGCGCTCGCAGGGCGCGGCGTGATCATCGCTCCGGCGACGGCGCGCTGGTACCAGGCAGCGGTCCGTCCGTTCGAGCGGCTGGGCCTGCACACGGCGGCGATCGCCTCCGCGGGCGCCGATGTACGCCTTCATGGGGGTGAGGTTGTGGCTGAGACGCCGCTCCCGCCGACCTTTGCGCACTTCATCGGGGACCTTTGCGATCGCGCAGGGTGGACGGCGACGCTGACTGTGCCGGAGCGCGCCTACTCCCGCGCGGACCACCTTCCGCCCTGGGCAGCGAACGCACCTGAGTGGCTGGCCCCGGTCACTCACCTGCGAGACGCCGCGCTCACACCGCTGCTCTCCGTCCTGATCGAATCGCCCGCGGACGACTCCTTCCTCGCGGAACTCAACGCCTGGCGCGATCGCCTGACGTTCAGCAATGCGCTTTCATTCGCCGGCTCCCTTCTCCTGACCATGACGGCGAAGGACGTGGACAAAGGGAGCGCCCTGCGCGCCCTCTGCGCCGCCACGGGAATCGATGCTGTGGACGTGGTGGCGATCGGCGATAGCGCGGTTGATGTCCCGATGTTCGAAGTGGCCGGCTGCGCGGTGGCGATGGGCAACGCCACGCCGGAGGCGAAAGTTGCGGCGGCGATGGTGGTCGCATCGGTCGAAGACGGAGGCGTGTCGGAGGCGATCGAACGGCTCTTCTGAGTACCCGCTCGTGTGACGGCATTCGGCAATTGGTTGCGCCGCTGCTACAGTACGCCGTTGGCCCGAGATGGCCTGGCCGGAAGCTCGGCAACCCCGAAACACTTTGAGATTGAGGCAAGCGAGATGCGCATCAACACGGCGAAAGAGAAGTGGGCGCGGGGCGAAGTCACCTATGGCGCCTGGCTCTCGATTCCGAGTTCGTTCTCGGCCGAGATCATGGCCCACCAGGGCTTTGACTGGGTGTGCATTGATATGCAGCACGGTCTCATTGACTACCAGGTGGCACTGACCATGCTGCAGGCGATCGGCACCACCGAAACGATCCCGATCGTGCGTGTGCCGTGGAATGAATTTGGGATCATCGGGAAGATGCTGGATGCCGGTGCGCTGGGCGTGATCATCCCCATGGTGAACAGCGTGGAGGAAGCGAAGGCCGCGGTTGCCGCCTGCCGCTACTTCCCGCAGGGCAGCCGCAGCTACGGCCCCACCCGTGTCAGCTACTACGCAGGGACGGATTACTTCCAGGGGGCCAACCAGCAGGTGGCGTGCATTCCGATGATCGAAACGAAGCAGGCGGTCGAGCGGCTGGACGGCATCCTGGCCGTGCCCGGCATTGATGCGGTGTATATTGGGCCTGCGGACCTGAGCATCACCCTTGGCCTGCCGCCCGGGATGAACAACGGCGGCGCCTTCGAAGATGCCCGAATCCGGATCGCGCAGAAGTGCGTGGAGCACGGCGTAACAGCCGGCATTCACGCGAACGCCGGCCTGGCGGAGAAGCATGCCGCGGCCGGCTACCGCATGATCACGATCAGCGGCGACGCGGTTGCCATCCCCCTGCAGGCGCAGGCGGACCTCAAGATCGCACGCGGCGGCGCACCCGGACCGGGCCCGGCGTACGGCTAAACGGCCGGCGGCATCTCGAGGCCAAGGCTCGTTGCCAGCCCGGTGAGTTGCTCGATTGTTTCGCGGTCCAGGGGAATCCCGAGGCGCAGCCGCTCTTCGCGTGCCTGCGCCTCCGGGTCGCCGGGCACGAGGACGGACGCCACGCCCGGCCGCGGCCGCAGCGACCGCAAGTGATCGACCATGCGCTTCATATCAGCTTTGAAGCCGGCAAGGTCTCGAAAGGCATCGATGCGCCAGGCGGAGAACCACCAGCCTTGCTGGTTGGCGCCTTCGAAGATCGCCGAACCCATCCCCGGCAGCACGCCGGAGAGGACATCGACCATGATGCCGAGGCCGTATCCCTTGTGCGAACTGGTCTCGACGTAGGAACCGAGCGGCTGCAACGCGCCGCCTCTTCGCAGGATCGCGGGGTCTTCCGTATCGGCGCCTTCCGCAGTCACGGCCCACCCGGGCGGGATGGGCTTGCCCTGGCGCAGCGCGATCTCCAGCTTGCCACCGGCGACTGCCGTGGTGGCAATATCCAGCAAGAAAGGGTGATCGTCCTGGACGGGCGCCGCGAAGGCGATGGGGTTGGTGCCGTAGGCGCGATCGAGGCTGCCGCTCGCCACCGCCAGGGGCAGGACGTTGCACATCGCCATACCGATCATGTCCTGCTCGGCCGCCAAGCGGGCGTAGTAGCCGGCGGCCCCGAAGTGACGCCCGTTGCGGACGGCTATCATCCCGATCCCGCTGGCCCGAGCTTTCTTGATCGTCGCTTCCATGGCCTCCCGGGCAACGCTCACACCGAGGCCGCCGTCAGCGTCCCACGAGGCCGCGACTGGGCTGTCGCGTAAGGTCGCCAGGTTGGGGCGAGGATTGACCAGCCCGCGCTGGAAGCCCGGGGCGTACCCGGGATGCCATGGAAGATGGGCGATACCGTGTGATTCGATGCCGGAAAGGTCGGCATCCACGAGTACCTCGGCGGCCATTTCGGCAGCGGCGGGCACCATGCCGTAGGCCGCGAACACTGCGGCGGTCAGCCGCGTGAGGTCGTCGTGTCGAAAGCGCGTTCGAGTGTCGCCGGGTGTCATGACTGGGCCCTCCGGCGGCGAAGCGTACAACAACAGCGTTCTCGCGTTTACCAGAGTTGACTCGTGACCTATCCGATGGTTCGGCCCCGGCGGAAGTGATGTTAGGATGGCGACCGCGCGGCTCGACCGAAGGACTGGTCTGAACCGTCCGCAGAATAGGTGACACGCCCGTTCCGTATTGCATAAGCGTCCGCCCGGCTTATCCTCAGGTCTGCCAGCGCAGCCGTGGGCCACGCGTTCGCCGGCAACCGCGTTCAGAAAGACTCCATGCCCGCTGATTGCCAACGCCGCCAAAGCCTGCTCGTCGTTTCGGACACACTGTCACCCGATCCCAATGGTGTCGCGCTCATCGCGATGCGCACGTCGGAACTGCTTTCCGTGCGTGCCGATGTCCATCTGCTGGGCCCAGCGGGCGCGCGGGCGCCTTCAACGGTGCGCTTCACGGGATTGAAGCGGACAGCGATCGGGACCGCCGATTTCCGTTTGCCGTATCCGGGCCCACGCACGGTGGCGAGGGCGGTTCGTGAGGCAGATGCGGTTGTCGTCCACACGCTCGGGCCTCTGGGCTGCGAGGCGCTGCTCTTCGCGCGACGTTACAACAAGCACTCGACCCTCTTTCTGCACAACGACTTTGCGAAGTTGATGCGCCATACGTTGCGAGCGCGGGCTGGGCGCAACGTAGCGGAGTGGTCGGCCGGGCGGATCGAAAGCTGGGCGGTGGGCATGGCCAGCCGTGTCGTTGCTCCAAGCAGCATGGCGATGCCGCGCAGCGATGTCTTCCGCCTCGATCCGCCGCTGTATGAGGCCAGGGTGCATCGGGAGCACCGTGCCGAGGCACCTTTGACCGTCGCCTATCATGGCCGCATCTCGCGCGAGAAAGCGGTCGATAGCACGGTCCGGGCGATCGCCGATGCCGACCCGGGCCACCGTCGCTTCCGCTTTCGGCTGATCGGCGATGGCAGCCAGTTGGTGCCGACGCTGCGGCTCGCCCGCGAACTCGGCGTGCCCGTTGATTACGTCCCGTGGTGCAAGGAACCGATGGCGTCGCTGGCCGAAGCGGACATCTACGTGATGGCGTCACGCACGGAGACCTACTCGATGGCCTCACTGGAGGCGCTCGGTTGCGGCGTGCCGGTGATTGCCCGCAGCGTCGGCGAAATCCCGGCCTACATTCGGCACGGCGAGACCGGGTTTCTTTTCGAGTCCGACCGGCAGATGCCGGAGCTTATTCGCAGATTGGCGGACGACCCGGCACTGCGCACCAGCATAGCGTCCCGGGCGCTGGCGGCAGCCACGGAGAAATCGGTCTGGCAGCAGTTCGCCGATGCCTCGATCGCGGTCTGAGCGGTGCGCGCGATCTGGTCGATTCACGACGTCTCCCCGGCGACCGTCAATGCCGCCGTTGCGATCGCTGAACGGCTGACGGCGGCGGGCATCGGCCCGTTTTGCGTCCTGGTAGTGCCCGCTGGCGATTGGCCAGAGGGCGCACTCGCACAACTACGCGCCTGGTCCGCGGAGGGGCACCTCCTGGCGCCCCATGGTTGGACTCACCGCGCGCCAAAGCCGCGCGGACTCTATCACCGGTTGCATAGCCTGCTTCTTTCGCGTGAAGCCGCCGAGCACCTCGGGCGGAGCAAAGCCGGAGTCCGCGAGATCGTGGAGAACGGCCGCGCCTGGTTCGAGGCGAATGACCTGCCGGCGCCAATCTTCTATATCCCACCCGCCTGGGCGATGGGTGTGCTCCCACTGCGCGAGATGGCTGGCTACGGCTTCGAACGGGTCGAAACGCTGACCGGAATCTGGGACGCGAGAAAGCGCCGCACGAGACTCCTACCGTTGATCGGGTTCGAAGCGGACACGCGCTTCCGTGCGGCGTCTCTGCACGTCCTGAACGCTATCAACATCACGCTGGCCAGGCTGAGCGGGCGGCCGCTGCGCATTGGCATTCACCCCGACGACGGGCACTTGCTGCTCGCGGACGACCTCGACCGCTGGATCCGGCGGGCGCCTGGGGCCTTGCTGCCGTAACGCTGCAGCGCTGGCGAGCCAGTGCGAGCACGACAGCCCTTGGTCAGCCCGCAAACGGGTTTGTGATCGTGAGCCCTTCTATCTGGTTTCCGGATTGGAGGTCCTCACTGAAGAGGCGCGAACAGCCGGTCTCGAGAGCCGCAGCAACGATCAAGGCAGCCCCCAAAGCATGTTCGGGTTGGGCGGGGCGCGCCTTCGCCCTGTCTGCTACCATAAAAGGAGTCCCGCATGGTGCGGATAACAGGAGTCCCCTTCCCTTGGCCTTTGCTGATAAGCAGATCGCTTGCCGCGACTGCGGCACCAACTTCGTCTTCACTGCTGGCGAGCAGGAGTTTTATGCGAACAAGGGGCTCATGAACGAGCCCACCCGCTGCCAGACTTGCCGCTCGTCGCGGAGAGCGACCCAGAGCACCCTTGAACAGAACGACGGCTACGTCCGTTACGGCAACTTCGCCAGCTTCGGCGGCAAGACACCTCGCCAGATGCATCCCGCGTCCTGTGCCGATTGCGGCCAGATGACGGAAGTGCCATTTGTCCCTCGTGGCGAGCGGCCGGTCTACTGCAGCGCCTGCTACAGCAAGATCAAGCCGCGCGAAGTCGAGGCCCAGACCTAAGAATCGCCCTTCAAACGGTGCGGTAAACTGCGAGGCGTGGAGGATCCCGTGGACCCACGCCTGGTGCAACTTTCGCGCATCCTCAAGCTACCGCTCGCAACCGAAACTGCCGCCCAGGCGGCGGTCTCCGCGCGCCCGGGACAGCTGGCGGACCAGCTCTTCCTTGAGGCGGCCGCCAGCGACGACGTGACGAGCGCGGATGCGGCAATCGCCTACCTTCAGTTGAGGCTCAACTACTTTGGGGGGCTGGTGACCGCTGCCGCAGCAAGCGCAATCCGCGCGCGTTTCGCAGAGCGGGTCGCCGCCTGGTGAGCGCTTCGGGCTAAGAGAGAATCGCGCAAGTCCGGAGCACCTCCTAGCAGTGCGCTCCGCCAACCGGGACGACCATTGATGCTGTCTTCTTTGCCCCACCAGCGAAGTTGAATGTCACAGTCACTGACTGGCACCCCGCCTGGGTGAAAGTAATCGTCGGTGCGAACGGGTTGGGTGCCGCTACGCTTCCGCCGCCGGCCGTCCAGAGAGGCTGGCCGATGACCGTCCCGCCGGACGCGCCCCCCACAAAGCCGACCGGCGTTCCGACGGAGGCCGCGCCGGGGCCACTGATGGATGCCTGCGGACCGCTGGGAGTGGGCGTCGCCGGTGGGGTAGTGGGGCTCGGGGTGGGCGGGACTGTGGTCGCCGTTGGCGTGGATTCGGGCGTGGAGGTTGGCCGCACGGTCGCCGTTGCCGGGATCGTCGTGGCGCCAGCGGCCTGCGAAGGCGCCGTTGTGGCTGTCGGGGTTGCTGCGCTCGCGGTGGCCGTCGCGGGCAGGGGCGTGTTCGGGACGCTGCTGCCGGATGTCGCCCCTGAGCCGGATCCCGCGGCGCGGGTCCCGGCGACAAGGCTGACGGTTGTTGGCGTGGTAGTCGCGCCATCCGAGCTGGCGGCTACGCTGGCGCCCGAATCTCCGCCGCCGCGAGAGAACAGGAAGGCTCCCGCAAGCAAGGCGAGCCCTCCGATAACCAACGCGCCGCCGACCGTCGTTAGGGTCAATCCTCCTCGCCCAGTTCCCGCCGGAGGGATCAATGGAACCGGCGCGGGGGGCAGGTAGCCGAGGTCTTCGGCAAACGCGATGACGGCAGACTCGAACGCCTCGGGCTGCTCGATGTTGGCAGCGTGCCCGGCGTCGGCGAGGTGGGCTCGGCGCACAAGCACCGCCGGCATGCGTTCGATGAAGTCTGGCGCGGCGTCCGCGAACGCCTTGTCTCGCTGGCCCACGACAACGAGCGTCGGCACCTCAAGATCACCGAGCCGTTCGAAGCTATTGACGTCGATCACGAGACTTTCGGCCGTTCCGGCGAGGCCGTGCGGGTCGGTTGCATCGAACGCGCGCATCAGGAGTTCGCGCGATTCCGGGTCCAGCCGCTTGCTGTGAGCGGGGTAGAGCCGGGTAGAGCGGAGAAAGTCGCTTCCCTCTGCCCTCAGACGCCCGGCCATGGTGACCATGCCGGGGCGCGCATCGTCGCGCCATTCAGGAGTGCCAGCCGCCGACATGCTGTTGATGAGGATCAGCCCCGCCAGCCGTTCAGGGGCATCCAACGCCAGACGCAGGCAGAGCGCGGCTCCCAGTGAATGGCCGCAGAGCAGCACCTTTTCGTGGCCCAACTCGTCGAGCAGGGCAAGGATGCGGGCGACGGCCCGGTCTGGAGCATAGGGCGCCGGGTCAATCGGCGCGTCGGAC